>JBBSUK010000004.1:0-58552 GCA_038234975.1 Burkholderiales bacterium | reverse complement strand
GGCGTCAACGTTGCACTTCTTCATCTTGTCCTGCTGGGTCATCTTTCCGGCCGACAGGCACTCCTTCATGAAGGACTTGCGCTCGTCGCCCTTCTTGCCTTCGGCTTCCTTGTTGCACATGCCCATCTTCGACTGCTGCTTGGTCATCATCGGCGCGCTGGCGCCCATCATCGGCGCTTCCTTGTGCGAAGCCGCCAGGGCTGTGGTCGAACAGGCGATCGCGGCGAGCGCGAGGGTGCAGAGCAGGTGCTTCATGGGGTGATCCTCCCGGTGGGTGTGGTGTCGCGCCTGCCGACAGGCAGGTCGCGCGAGCCAGATTGGATCACCCGCCCGTGACGCCCGCAACCGGGCCGGTGCGCCGGCGCGACACGCGCCCGCCCGGCGCTTGCTAGAAGATCCGCCGCGGATGCGCGAGCTGCTCGTGCGCCGAGTGCAGCCGCCGCACGAGCACCTTGATGAAGGAGTCGTGGAACATGTGGCGGCAGTTGGCCGAGATCTGGAGCAGCGTCTCGGGGGTGAAGCAGATCGTCGTCGCCGGTTCGGAGACGAGCACGTCGGTCGAGTGCTTCTTCAATTCGGCGCTCGGCGCCAGGTAGGCCATTTCGCCGACCGAGGTGCCCGCACCGAGCATGGCGACCTTCTTGCCGTCGCGGAAGACCTCGACCTCGCCCTGGGCGATGATGTGAAAGCTGCTGCCTTCCTCGCCCTTTCGATACAGCGCGTGGCCGAAATTGAAGCGCTGCCACTTCGCGCGGTGCACGACCTCCCACAGCTCGACGTCGCCGAAGGTCGAGAAGAACTCGAGCGTGCGCAGCAGCGTGAAGCGCTCCGAGTCGAGCACACCCTGGAACTGGCCGCGCGGCACCTGCTGCGTCGTCACCAGCGACGACAGCGCATTGGCGAACTCGCCCCAGTCGGCGTAGCGTTGCCCGGGCTGCTTGGCGAGCGCCTTCTGGATCACCGCGTCGAGGCCCTCGCTGACGCCGGCGCGCAGGCCGGTGAGCGCAGCGGGCTTCGCGTTGTAGATCTGATGCATCATGGCCGACTGCGTTTGCGCGTCGAACAGCGGCCGGCCGGCGATGAGGTGGTAGAGCACGGCGCCGAGCGAGTAGATGTCGGCCCGGCAGTCGATGGTGCCGCCGTCGAGCTGCTCGGGCGACATGTAGGCGAGCGAGCCGACCCGGTGGATCTGGGTCACGTCGGAGCCGAGGTTGAGCACGCTGCCGAAGTCGGTCACCTTGACGTCGGTGATCGTGCCGTTGTGCAGCACGGCGAGCAGGTTGGCGGGCTTGACGTCGCGGTGGATCAGGCCCTGGCGGAACACGTAGCCGAGCGCCATCGCACACTTGAAGCCGATCTCGACGACGAGCTCGAGCGAGAGCAGCTGGTCGGCGCGGCAGTACGGGCGCAGCGTCGTGCCGGCGACGTACTCCATCACGAGGTAGGGCTGCACCGGGTCGGGCACCGCGTCGAAGATCTGGACGACGTTCGGGTGATGCAGCTTGCCGACCAGCGCCGCCTCGGCGGCGAAGAAGCGCTCCGAGTAGTGGGCGTCGAGCTCGCCGGCGTTGGCCGCACGAACCCGCTTGACGGCGACGTTGCGGCCCTGGAAATCGTCGTAGCCGAGGAAGACCTCGCTGGTCGCGCCGTCGCCGAGCCGGCCGAGGATGCGGTACTTGCCGATCTGCGCCGGCTTCGCCTGCGCTTCGGCCGACAGCGCGGGCGTCGATCCCGTGACCGGTGCAGAGGCTGAGGCGGATGCGGATGCGGAGGCGAGCGACATGACGAGGGGCGGCTTGGGGGAACAGATTCTCCCACCCGTATCCAATCGCAACAGGATCGATCCGTGCGGTTTGCAACGGCCAACGAACCACCCGTTCGCGGCCCCCGACGAGCGGTCTCCGCCCCCGCTCGTCGTGCAGCCCCCTCTTAGAATCACGATCCATGCTGCGTGCCCGTGAAGAGCTGCTCGACGCGTTGCGGACCGCGCTCGACGAAGTGAGCCCCGGTCACGCCGTCGCGGTGGCGTTCGAGACGCCTCGCCAGGCTTCGCACGGCGACCTCGCGTGCACCGCGGCGATGCCGCTGGCGAAGGCGCAGCGGCGCAACCCGCGCGAGGTCGCCGGCGAGCTGATCGTCGCGCTGCGCAAGCGCACTGCCGTCGAACGCTGGGTCGAGTCGATCGACGTCGCCGGCCCCGGCTTCATCAACCTGCACCTTCGCGCAGCGGCCCGCCAGGGCGTCGTCGCAGAGATCCTGTCGAGTGGCGACGCCTTCGGTCGCCGTTCGGTCACCTCGACCGAGCCCGTGCTCGTCGAGTTCGTGTCCGCGAACCCGACCGGGCCCCTGCACGTCGGCCACGCGCGGCAGGCGGCGCTCGGCGACGCGATCTGCCACCTGCTCGAAACGCAGGGTGCCAGCGTCACGCGCGAGTTCTATTACAACGATGCCGGGGTGCAGATCGCGACGCTCGCCGCGTCGGTGAAGGCCCGCCTCGACGGTGACGCGCCCGGCGACGCGGGCTGGCCCGAGGGCGGCTACGCAGGCGACTACATCGCCGACATCGCCACCGATTTTCGCGCCGGCAAGACGGTCAAGGCCGACGACCGCGGCGTCACTGCCTCGGGCGACGAGAACGACCTCGACGCGATCCGCGACTTCGCCGTCGCCTACCTGCGCCACGAGCAGGACCTCGACCTCGCTGCGTTCGGCCTGCACTTCGACCACTACTACCTCGAGTCGAGCCTGTACGACAACGGGCGCGTGGCGCAGACGGTCGAGCGCATCGTCGCCGGCGGTCAGACCTACGAGGACGGCGGCGCGCTCTGGCTGCGCACCACCGCATGGGGCGACGACAAGGACCGCGTGATGCGCAAGTCCGACGGCACCTGGACCTACTTCGTGCCCGACGTCGCCTACCACCTCGCCAAGTGGGAGCGCGGCTACACCAAGGCGATCAACATCCAGGGCACCGACCACCACGGCACGATCGCGCGGGTGCGCGCCGGGCTGCAGGCGGCGGGGATGGACATCCCGAAGGGGTATCCCGACTACGTGCTCAACACGATGGTGCGGGTCGAGCGCGGCGGCGTCGAGGTGAAGATCAGCAAGCGCGCGGGCAGCTACGTGACGCTGCGCGACCTCGTCGAGTGGACCGGCCGCGACGCGGTGCGCTTCTTCATGCTGTCGAGAAAGGCCGACACCGAGTTCACCTTCGACGTCGACCTGGCGGTGCAGCAGAACGACGAGAACCCGGTCTACTACGTGCAATACGCGCACGCCAGGATCTGCTCGGTGCTCGAGCAGCGCAAGGCCAACGGCGGCCGCGACGACGAGCACGGCGCCGAGCCCCACGAGGGCGCCGACCTGGCCCGCCTGCAGGCGCCGACCGAGACCGCCCTGCTCAGGAAGCTCGCCGACTTTCCCGAGGTGCTGGCCGCGGCCGCGGCCAACCTCGCGCCGCACGAGATCGCCTTCTACCTGCGAGAGCTGGCGGCGGCGTTCCACAGCTGGTACGGCGCCGAGCGCATCCTCGTCGCCGAGGTCGACCTCGCGCGGGCCCGCCTCGCGCTGCTCGCGGCGACCCGGCAGGTGCTGCGCAACGCGCTCGCCGTGCTCGGCGTCGGCGCCCCCGAACGCATGGACCGAGAATCACCGACTCCCGCATGAACGCCATCCCCAACCCGCCGCCCTCGCGCCGCCGCTCGCCGTCGGCCGCCAGCCAGCGCGGCGGCTTCTTCATCGGCCTCGTCGTCGGCCTCCTGATCGGCCTCGCCGCCGCGCTCGGCGTGGCGCTCTACGTCACCAAGGCGCCGATCCCGTTCGTCAACAAGGTGCCGGCCCGCCCGCAAGGGCAGGACGCCGCCGACGCCGAGCGCGACCGCAACTGGGACCCCAACGGCAGCCTCGCCGGGAAGAACCCGATGACGGCGGCGTCGGGCACGGTCGCGATCACGCCGAACATCCTTCCGCCGCCGGGGCTCGACCCGATGCTGCCCGCCGCGTCGGCACCCCCGAGGTCGGTGTCGGCGAGCGGCGCCGCGACGACCGCGGCGCTGACGCCAGGCGCACCGGCGACCCGACCGCCGGCAACCCCCGCCACGCCGGGCATGGTCCAGCCGACGGTTGCGGGTGACCCGTTCACCTATTTCGTCCAGGCCGGCGCCTTCTCGCGCACCGAAGACGCCGAACAGCAGCGCGCCCGCCTCGGCCTGCTCGGTGTCGAGAGCAAGGTCACCGAACGCGAACAGAGCGGTCGCACCGTGTACCGCGTTCGCGTCGGCCCGTTCGACCGCAAGGACGCCGCCGACGGCGCCAAGCAGAAGCTCGCCGATTCGGGTGTCGATTCGGCCCTGGTCCGGGTTCAGAAGTGAGCAGGAACTCTTCGGATGGATCGCACGGGGGAAAGCTGGCTTTCGACCCCATGCGCCGTTCCCTGCTGGCGGCCGGATCGCTGGCGGCGCTGGCGCCATCGGCGCGCAGCGCCCAGGCGGCACGCTTCGTCGAGGGCACGAACTACGTCCGGCTCGAGCAGCCGGCGACCCCGGCGCCGCCACCCGGCAAGGCTGAAGTCGTCGAGTTCTTCTGGTACGAATGCCCGCACTGCAACGCCTTCGAGCCGGCGCTCGAGGCGTGGGAGAAGAAGCTCACCGCCAACACGACGCTGCGCCGCGTTCCGGTCTATTTCGGCGAGGTTCCGTGGGCGGCGCAGCAGCGCCTCTACTACGCGCTCGAGGCGAGCGGCCAGCTCGAGGCGATGCACCGCAAGGTGTTCCGCGCCATCCACGCGGAGCGCAAGCGGTTGCGCAGCCCCGAGGAGTTCGCCGCCTTCCTGGTCGCCAGCGGCGGCGACCCGGTGTCCTTCGCGCAGGCCTACGCCTCGCCTGCTGTCCTCGCCAAGGTACAACAGGCGCGGCAGCTCGCCGCCGCGTACAAGATCGACGCGGTGCCGGCGATGGGCGTCGACGGCCGTTGGTACACGACCGGCGGCCTGGCCAATGCGGGTGGCCCACCGGGAAGCAACTCTCGGATGCTCGAGGTCGTCGATTCGCTGATCGCGCGCGGCAGGCAACGCCGCTGACCGGACTTTTTCGGCATCCGAGCCGAAGTTCCGACGCTGGCCGCAGGGCTGTCGCCTGAATGGACTGTGCCAGAATCTGCGGAAAACCTGCAAGATTCATGCCGACACTACGCTCCGTTTCCCGTGCCGCGCTTGCGGCCATCCTGCTCACGCCCGCCCTTGGCCACGCCGAGAAGGCCGATCGCTACAAGCCGGTCAACATCGAGGCCGACCAGGGCAGCACGATCGACCTCGCCAAGCAGGTGACGGTGTTCAGGGGCAACGTCGTCGTCACCAAGGGCACGATCACGATCCGCGCCGCCCGCATCGAGGTTCGCCAGTCGCCCGACGGCTACTACAGCGCCGTCGCCTATGGCTCACCGGCCCAGCACGCGACCTATCGGCAGAAGCGCGACCTGCCCGACGAGTGGATCGAAGGTGACGCCGAGCGCCTCGACTACGAGGGCAAGACCGACATCGTGCGATTCGTCACCGCGGCGACGGTCAAGCGGCTGCACGGCAGCACCGTCGCCGACGAGATCACCGGCAACCTCGTCACCTACGACAGCACGACCGAGGTGTTCAACGTCTCCGGCGGCGCGCCGGTCACGGCGGCCAACCCGGGCGGTCGGGTGCGCGCCGTGCTCATGCCGCGCGAAGGCACGGTGGCCGCTGCCGAGGCCGCCAGCGCTGCCGCCAGCGGCGCCAGGCTGCTGCGCACCGTTCCGGCCCTGGCCGCGCCAGGCTCGAAGTGAACACGCCAGCCACCGCGGCCGGCTCGACGCCGGCTTCGCAGCCGACCCCGATCGTCACGCACCGCCTCGAGGCGCGCGGCCTGCGCAAGGCCTACGGCTCGCGCATCGTCGTCGACGACGTGGGCCTGTCGGTGACGAGCGGCGAGGTCGTCGGCCTGCTCGGGCCCAACGGTGCCGGCAAGACGACGAGCTTCTACATGATCGTCGGCCTCGTTCGCGCCGACGGCGGCCAGATCACGATCGAGGACCAGCGCATCGATCGCCTGCCGATCCACCGGCGCTCGCGGCTCGGCCTGTCGTATCTGCCGCAGGAGCCGTCGATCTTCCGCAAGCTCGACGTCGAGCAGAACATCCGCGCCGTGCTCGAGCTGCAGGTCGGCGACGACGGTCGCCCGCTCGGCCGCGCCGCGATCGACGAGACGCTCGACCGGCTGCTGCGCGACCTGTCGATCGAGAAGCTGCGCACCTCGCCGGCGCTCTCGCTCTCGGGCGGCGAGCGGCGTCGCGTCGAGATCGCGCGCGCGCTGGCCACGCGGCCGCGCTTCATCCTGCTCGACGAGCCGTTCGCCGGCATCGACCCGATCGCCGTGATCGAGATCCAGCGGATCATCGGCTTTCTCAAGAGCCGCGGCATCGGCGTCCTGATCACGGACCACAACGTGCGCGAGACGCTCGGCATCTGCGACCGCGCGACCATCATCAGCGACGGCCGCGTCCTGGCCGAAGGAACGCCCGAGGAGATCGTCGCCGACGCAGCGGTCCGCAAGGTCTACCTCGGCGAGCATTTTCGAATGTGATGGTGCCCCCACGCTCGCATCAGTCGCTACGCTCCTTCCGGTCGCTGCCCCCCGAGGGGGCTCGGCTGGGCTTGGGAGCGGCCCGGCGCCCGGCCGGTCGCTTCGATGGAGGGTGCACATGAAGGCGAGCCTCCAGGTTCGCCTTTCCCAGCATCTCGCGCTGACGCCGCAGCTGCAGCAGTCGATCCGGCTGCTGCAGCTGTCGACGCTCGAGTTGCAGCAGGAGGTGGAGCAGATGCTCGAGGCCAACCCGTTCCTCGAAACCGAGGAGGAGGCGCCGCCGACGGCGTTCGAGCCGCTCGCCGAGCCGCTGTCGCGCGCGGAGCACGCCGCCGAGCGCGAGGCCGACCGGGCCGCCGAGACGAGCGGCAGCGGTGACGGCGACGAGGTGGCGGCGATCGACGGCGCGGCCGAGTTCGCCGGCAACAGCGAGCGCGACGACTGGGAGAACGGCACCGAGCGCGAGGACTTCGACGGCATCCGCGAGACGCCGGGCAAGAGCAAGAACTCTTCCGACAGCGACGACTACGAGGCGACCGACCGCGACACGCCGCTCGTGACGCTGCAGGACCACCTTCGCGAGCAGCTCTCGAACATGCGGCTCGCGCCGATCGACGCCGCGGCGGTCCGCGTGCTCATCGATTCGCTCGACGACGACGGCTACCTCGCCGACGCGCTCGAGGAGATCGTCGAGCGACTTCGCGAGGGCGGCATCGGCGACGACGACGACGCCGATGGAACGGGCGACGACGGCGACACGCTGCTCGACCGCCTGCGCTGCGGCCTGCGCTTCCTGCAGAGCATGGAGCCGACCGGCGTCGGCGCGCGCGACCTCTCCGAGTGCCTGGTGCTGCAGTTGCGCGCGCGGCCGCGCGGCGAGGCGCAGGCGATCGCCGTCATCGTCTGCAAGCACCACCTCGAGCTGCTGGCGCGGCGCGACATGAAGAAGCTGATGGCGGCGACCGGCGCCGACGAGGTGCTGCTGCGCGAGGCGCAGGCGCTCATCCTCGGCTGCGAGCCCAAGCCGAGCCGGCAGTTCTCGCCGGCCGAGGCCAACATCGTCGTCCCGGACGTGGTCGTGCGGAAATCCGGCCGCGGCTGGAAGGTGGCGCTCAACCCCGACGTGATGCCGAAGCTGCGCATCAACGACCTCTACGCCAGCGCGATTCGCCAGCAGCGCGGCAGCCGCGGCGCCACGGCGCGCGGCGAGCCGCCCGACCCGTCGGTCGTGGGCCTGCAGTCGAGGCTCCAGGAGGCGCGCTGGTTCGTCAAGAACATCCTGCAGCGCTTCGACACCATCCAGCGCGTGTCGCAGGCGATCGTCGAGCGGCAGAAGGCGTTCTTCACGCACGGCGCGATCGCCATGAAGCCGCTCGTGCTGCGCGAGATCGCCGACGAACTCGGCCTGCACGAATCGACGATCTCGCGCGTGACCACCGCGAAGTACATGTCGACGCCGTTCGGCACCTTCGAGCTCAAGTACTTCTTCGGCTCGTCGCTGTCGACCGAGGCCGGCGGCAATGCGTCGAGCACCGCGGTGCGGGCGCTGATCCGGCAGATCGTCGCGGCGGAGGATGCGGGCAAGCCGCTGTCGGACAGCCAGATCTCGCAGATGCTCGATGAGCAGGGCATCCATGTCGCGCGGCGCACCGTCGCGAAGTACCGCGAGGCGCTCAAGATCGCGTCGGCACAGTTGCGCAAGGCGCTATGAACAGCGCGGCGCAAGGAACGGTGAACGACAACGCCTCGGGCTCGCTGCATCGGCTCTTCCTGCCGTGCGCGGCCGGCGTCGAGGAGTGGCTCGCCGCCGAGGTCGCGCGCATCGTCCCGGCACGGCGCGTCGATCGCACGCGGGGCGGCGTCTCGCTCGACGGCGACCTCGCCGACGTCTGCGCGCTCAACCTCGAATGCCGGATCGCCCAACGCGTGCTGCTCGAGGTCGCGCACGGCGCGTACCGCGACGAACACGACATCCACGCCCTCGCCCGCACCGTGGCGTGGCCGCGCTGGATCACGCCGCGGCAGACGCTGCGCGTCGACACCACCGCGCACCGCAGCCCTTTGCACAGCCTCAACTTCACGGCGCTGCGCGTGAAGGACGCCGTCTGCGACATGCTGCGCGAAGCGACCGGCGAACGACCGAGCGTGAACATCCGCCACCCGGACCTCGCCGTCGCGCTGCATGCCGGCGAACGCGATGCCACGCTCTACATCGACACCTCCGGCGAGTCGCTCTTCAAGCGCGGCTGGCGCGAGGACACCGGCGACGCGCCGCTGAAGGAGACGCTCGCCGCCTCGCTGCTCGCCGTCGCCGGCTGGAACGGATCGCGCGACGGCGGCGGCGCGCTGCACGACCCCGTCTGCGGCTCCGGCACGATCGCCATCGAGGCGGCGCAGATCGCCTGTGGCATTGCGCCCGGCATCGGCCGGCCGTTCGCGTTCGAGCGGCTGCAGCCGTTCCAGTCGCCGGCGATCCGGCAGGCGTGGCAGCAGGTGCGAGCTGCAGCGAAGGCGCGCGTTCACGACGCCGCGGTGCCGATCGTCGCCAGCGACGTGTCGTTTCGGATGGTCGACTTCGCACGTCGCAACGCCGACCGCGCCGGCGTCGCGCGCTGGATCGAGTTCCACGGCGGCGACGCCCTCGAGCGCCCGGCGCCGAAGCTGGCGCCCGACCTGCCCGGCACGCTCGTGCTCAACCCACCGTACGGCGCCCGGATCGACGTGGCGGGAAAAAGTGCCCCCACGCTCACGCCGTTCGCTGCCCCCCGAGGGGGCGCGGCCGGGCTCGGGAGCGGCCCAGCGCCCAGCCGGCGCCGCGAGGCCAGCCGCGACTCGGCCGAAGACCGCGACACCCCCGACGACTTCTACGCCCGGCTCGCCGCGCACTGGAAACGCGCCTACACCGAGCACCCGGCCGGCTGGACGGCGTGGATCCTCTCGCCCGATCCCAAGCTGCCGCAGGCGATGCGGCTGAAGGCGTCGCGCCGCGTGCCGATGTGGAACGGGCCGATCGAGTGCCGGCTGTTCAGGTTCGAGCTGGTTGCGGGTCGGCACGACGCGCCACGCGCTGGACCCGCGCCAGCCACGCCAGCGCCAGAGCCGCCAGCACCACCGGGACGATCGAGCCCATGTTGAGCAGCGTCCAGCCGCTCGTCGTGACGAGCGCGCCGGAGCTGAACGAGGTGACGGTCATCGTCGCGAAGACGGTCGTGTCCATCGCCGCCTGCGCCGTCGTCTTCTCCTCGGGCCGGTAGCTCTGCGTGAACAGCGTCGTGCCGCCGACGTAGAGGAAGTTCCAGCCGACGCCGAGCGTGAACAGCGCGACGAGGAACTGCATCAGCTCGACACCCGACAGCGCGACCGCGATGCAGACGACGTTCAAGACGACGCCGGCGGCCATCACCGTCAACGCCCCGAAGCGGCGGATCAGGCTGCCGGTGAAGAAGCTCGGAACGAACATGCCTAGCACGTGCCATTCCAGGACCAGCGCAGTCTTGTCAAATGGATGCGAGCACATCGCCATCGCCAGCGGCGTGGCCGACATCAACAGGCTCATCACGCCGTAGCCGAGCGCGCAGGCGAGCACCGAGACGATGAAGATCGGCTGTCGGGCGATCTCGCGCAGCGGCCGGCCGGGCGCGGCGGCACTCCGCAGCACGAGCGGCGGGAAGCGGATCGTCGAGACGACGGCGAGCGACGCGAGCGCGACCAGCGCGAGTGCCGCATACGAGCCGGCGAACTCCGAGGGGAGGACGTTGCGCGTCGCGGTGGCGAGGTTGGGCCCGGCGACCGCGCCGAGGATGCCGCCGGCGAGCACCCACGAGATCGCCTGCGCCTGCCGATCGGGAACGACGAGCTCGGTGGCAGCGAAGCGGTAGAGCCCGGCGTTGGCGTTGTAGTAGCCGGCGAGCAGCGCGCCGAGCACGACGCCCCAGAAGCTGCCGGCGAGCGCGGCGCACGCGCACAGTGCCGTCGTCGCGATCGCGGCGAGCAGGCCGAGCTGGAAGGCGCGCCGGCGCCCGAACCGACGCTGGTGTTTGGCGACGAGGCCGGCGAACAGCGCGCCGCCGGCCACGTAGGCCGTCACCGGCAGCGTCGCCATCCACACCGCGGGCGCCAGGCGCAGCCCGACCAGCCCGTTGATGGCGATGAAGGTGACGTTGTTGGTGAGGAAGAAGCCCTGGCAGAGCGTCAGGCGGAGCAGGGCGGGGTTCATGGGCTTGCGGGCGCGGCGGTGCTCGGCGTGCACGTGCCGATGACGGCCAGGGCCGCGAGGGGTGCAGTATCGGCGCGAAGCACGCGCGGGCCGAGGCCGACCGGAACGAAGCCTGCCGCGCGGGCCGCGTCGATCTCGTCGGGCGCGAGGCCGCCTTCCGGGCCGCTCAGCACGACGACGCCGGTGCCGTGAAGCGCCACGGCGCGGGCCGCGTCGACCAGCGGCACGGCGGCGGCGTCGAGACTCAGCAGCCAGCGCACGGGCGCCCCGGTCAGCGCCGAGAGGCCGGCCGCGAACGGCGCCGGCACGTCGACGACCGGAACGCGGGTGCGCCCCGACTGTTCGCTCGCGCTCACCGCGATCGCCTGCCAGCGAGCTTGTCGCGCCTCGGCGCGGCTGCCGTCGAGGCGCAGCACGGAGCGGGCGCAAACGAGCGGCACGATGCGCGAAACGCCGAGCTCGGTCGCCTTCTCGACCAGCGCGTCCATTCGGTCGTTGGCCGGCATGCCGAGGGCGACGGTGACCGGCACCACGAGCTCGCGGCGCACGACGACGGCGTCTTCGATCTCCACCGTGACCGAGTCGCGGCCCATCGTCACCACGCGAGCGCGCCATTCGCGGTCGTCATGGCCGTCGAAGAGCACGACCGCGTCGCCGGGCTGCAGGCGCAGCACCTGCACGTGGCGCGCGACGTCGCGCGGCAGCGGCAGCGTCGCGCCCGCGGCGATTGGCAGCGGCACGTGCAGTCGCGGCACCGCCTTCGATGCGGCGATCATCCCGTGCGCTCCCGCCCCTGCATGCGGCGCCGCCAGCGTCGCCACGCGAAGCGCATGCCGCGCAGCGTCCGCCACATGGCGGTTCGACGCGTCCATTCATGCACGCGCGCCTTGGTGCGGTGCCACCAGTCGAGCGCGCGAACGAACCACGCGAAACAGCGCAGCTGCGACTCGACGAGCACGAAGAGGCGCCCGGCGAGGGCCGTGCCGAGCAGCTTGGCAGCGACGATCACGGTCGCGCCGAGCACGATCTGGCCATGGTTGATCAACCACAGCGCGGCGATCTTGACGGGGAACAGCAACGCGGCCGGCGCGAGGAACAGCACCAGCGCGACCTTCGGTGAAAGGGTGCGGATGCGCGCTTCGAGCTTGGCGATCGGGGGCCAGAGCGCGAGCCTGCCGACGAAGGCGGCGAGCGGCCGCCAGCCGAACTCCTCGACGAAGACGACCAGCGCCGCGACGGCAAGGAGCAAGCCCCGCACGACTCGCCACAGCATCGACCCGGCCTTCGCAGTGCTCGGACGGGCGACCGCCCGTCCGCTAGCCGCCGTACAGCGTGCGGCGCGCTTCGGCCTCGGCCGCTTCGCCCTTGCGATCGCGGATCAGCGCCAGCGCCCGCTCGGCGACGTTGCGCAGGTCCTCGATCGTCGACGCCTTCTCGACCGCCAGCGTCAGCGTGAAGCCGCGCAGTCCGAGGTTGGCCGAGATGAGCTGCGTCAGCGCGGCGGTGAACTGGCCGTAGTCGAGCGGCTGTGTCTCCAGCGGCAGCGGAATCGTCGGCTGCTCGGCGCGCGGCGCCGATGTCGCGCCGCCGACCTTGACGCCGCCGGCGGCCGGGACGATCAGCTCGAGAGCGAGCAACGCCTGGAAGTCCTCGGCGCCGATGCCGGCGAGGTTGGCGAGCAGCATCTCCTCGCTCTTCACCCCGTCGATCAGCAGCAGCAGATTGCGACGCGGGCGCTCCTTGACCAGCGCCCTCGTCTGCATCTCGGCACGCCCCGCGTCGGTCTTGACCCAGATCACCCGTGGACCCCGTTCATCTGCCTCGTCAGCGCCGCGACTCGGGGGAGCCCGACATCCGGGCCGAAATGTAGCAGGGCGACGCCGGCGACCCGCACAAATGCGGGCCGACGAAGACGCAGGATGTCACGCCGCCTGCCGCAATTCCCGGCGCAGGATCTTGCCGACGGGAGATTTCGGCAGCTCGTTACGGAACTCGACCACCTTCGGCCGCTTGTAGCCGGTGAGGTTCGACTCGCAGTAGGTGCGCACCTGCGCCTCGGTGACGGCGGGGTCCTTGCGGACGATGACGAGCTTGACCGCCTCGCCGGCTTTCTCGTCGGGAACGCCGATCGCGGCGCATTCGAGCACGCCGGGCATCTGCGTGACGACATCCTCGACCTCGTTCGGGTAGACGTTGAAGCCGGAGACCAGGATCATGTCCTTCTTGCGGTCGACGACCTTGAAGTAACCGCGCTCGTCGACGGTGCCGATGTCGCCGGAGCGGAAGAACCCGTCGGCGGTCATCACCTTCTCCGTCTCGTCGGCGCGTTGCCAGTAGCCGTCCATCACCTGCGGCCCCTTGATCGCGATCTCGCCGCGTTCGCCCATCGCCACCTCGTTGCCCTCGTCGTCGAGCAGCTTGACTTCGGTGTTGGGCATCGGCAGGCCGATGTTGCCGCTGTAGGCGGTCGAGTCGACCGGATTGCAGGTGACCGAAGGTGACGTTTCCGAGAGCCCGTAGCCCTCGACGATCGGGCAACCGGTCTTCTCGAGCCAGAGCTTGGCCGTAGCGCTCTGCACCGCCATGCCGCCGCCGACCGAGATGACGAGCCCGGACCAGTCGACGCTGCCGAAGTCGGCGTGGTGCGCCATCGCGTTGAACAGCGTGTTGACGGCCGGGAAGCTGTGGAACTTCTCGCCCTGCAGCGCCTTGAACACGGCCGGCAGGTCGCGCGGGTTCGGGATCAGGATGTTGGCCCCGCCCATGCGCATGCACAGCATGATGTTCGTGTTGAAGCCGAAGATGTGATAGATCGGCAGCGCACAGATCGTCACGACCTGCTCGCCGGCCGGGATCTTCTTCAGCGCCGGCTGGTACCACGCCTCGCACTGCAGGATGTTGGCGACGAGGTTCTTGTGCAGCAGCACCGCGCCCTTGCTGACGCCGGTCGTGCCGCCGGTGTACTGCAGCACCGCGATGTCGCCCGGGCCGACCGACGCCGGCTGCAGCTTCTTGCCGCGGCCCTCGGCGATCGCGTCGTTCCAGCGGACGGCGCCCGGGATGTCGAACGCGGGCACCATCTTCTTCACCTTGCGCACGACGTAGTTGACGATGAGCGACTTGGGAAAGCCCAGCATGTCGCCCATCGCGGCGAGGATCACGCGCCTGGTCGGCACCTTGTCGAGCACCTTCTGCAGCGTCGCGCCGAAGTTCTCGAGGACGATGATCGCCTTGGCACCCGAGTCCTTGAGCTGATGCTCGAGCTCGCGCGGCGTGTAGAGCGGGTTGACGTTGACGACGACGAGGCCGGCGCGCAGGATGCCCGCGATCGCGACCGGGTACTGCGGCACGTTGGGCAGCATCACGGCGATGCGATCGCCCTTCGCGTAGCCCTGCGCCTGCAGCCACGCGGCGAAGGCCCGCGACGCGTCGTCGATCTCCTTGAAGCTGAGCGACTTGCCCATGAACTTGTAGGCCATCTTGTCGGCGTGGCGGGTGAAGGCCTCGTCGAGCAGGGCGACGAGCGACGCGTACTGGGCGACGTCGATCTCGGCCGGCACGCCGGCCGGGTACTGCTTGAGCCAGGTCTTTTCCAACTTCTTCTCCCGTCGCGTCGGCTCTCACGCGAGTGCACGCGAGCGCGGACCATTCTCGCGGCCCGCACCTCGCCTCCGACTAGGGTCTTTCGATAGCGCTCCAGCCGCCGCCGAGCGCCTGGATCAGTGCGATCGCCGTGGTCTGGCGGGCGACCTGCACCTGCACCAGCGAGCGCCGCGCCGACAGCGCCTGCGCCTGCGCGGTGACGACCTCGGTGTAGCCGACCTGGCCGGCGCGGTAGCGGTTCTGGATCTGCTGCTCGGCCTGGTCGGCGGCCGACGACGCGGCGCGCAGGCGCTCGGCGCGCTCGGCGAGGGCGCGCGCATCGGAGAGGCCGTCCTCGACCGACTGGAACGCCGAGAGCACGGTCTGCCGGTAGCGGGCGACGGCGCCATCGCGTGCGGCTTCGGCCTGCTCGACGCGCGCCGAACGCGCGCCCGCATCGAACACCGTCTCGGCGACCGACGCGCCGAGCGACCACAGCAGCGTCGAGGCGCGGAAGACATCGCCGATGCGCGAACCGCCGCTGCCGACCGAGCCGCTGAGCACGAAGCTCGGGAAGTACGCCGAACGCTGCACGCCGATCTGCGCGTTGGCCGCGGCGACGTCGCGCTCGGCGGCGGCGATGTCGGGCCGGCGCTGCAGCAGCGTCGACGGCACGCCCACCGGCACGGCAGGCACCGTCTGCTTCCACTCGGCCGGAGCGATCGCGAGTTCGGCCGGCGCCTGACCGACGAGCACGGCGATGGCGTGCTCGAAGCGCGCGCGGTCGGCGCGCCGGCTCGCCAGGTCGGACTCGGTGGTCGCGAGCTGCGTCTCGGCCTGCAGCACGTCGGTTCGCGCGACGATGCCGGCGGCATAGCGGTTTCGGGCGATCGCGAGCGAACGGCGATAGCCGTCGATGGTCCGGGCGAGCAGGTCGATCTCGGCATCGGCCTCGCGCAGCGACACGTAGTTCGACGCCAGCTCGCCCTGGGCCGACAGCGTCGCCGCGGCGAGATCGGCGGCGCTCGCGTCGGCGCTGGCCTGCGCCGACTCGGCGGCGCGGCCGACGCGGCCCCACACGTCGGGCGCCCACGACGCCTGCACCGAGCCGCTGTACGACCGGGACCCGGGCACATGGCGACCGCCGTTGCGGTTGGCGCTCACGCTCGCGCCGATCGACGGGAACAGCGCCGAACGCTGCTCGGCCACGATGGCGCGCGCCTGCGCATACGACGCCGTGGCCGCGGCGACGTTGGCATTCGCGGCGGCGACGCGCGAGGCGAGCGCGTCGAGATCGGCGTCGCCGAACAGCTGCCACCAGTCGCCGCGCGAGAGCGCGTCGGCTGGCGCTGCCGGGAGCCACGTCGCACCGTCGGCGACCGTCGCTTCCCTGTATCCAGCCGGCGTCGTCACGGCAGGCCGAACGTAGTCGGGCCCGACCGCGCAGCCGGCCAGCGCGCACGTCAGCACGGCAAGGAGCGACACGACGCCTCGACGCGACCTCATGCCGTCCCCCCGGCCAGCGCGCCGCCCGCTGCCGCGGGTTGCTTGCGGCCCACCTTGCGGCGCAGCCCGTCGAGCACCAGGTAGACGACCGGCGTCGTCAGCAGCGTCAGCACCTGGCTCGCGACGAGCCCGCCGATGATCGCCACGCCGAGCGGCTGGCGGAATTCCGACCCTTCGCCGAAGCCGATCGCCAGCGGCAGCGCGCCGAGTGCGGCGGCGAGCGTCGTCATCAGGATCGGCCGGAAGCGCAGCAGGCAGGCCTCGCGAACCGCCTCGAGCGGCGACAGGCCGCGCTGGCGCTCGGCGTCGAGCGCAAAGTCGATGATGAGGATGGCGTTCTTCTTGACGATGCCGATCAGCAGGAACACGCCGATCAGCGCGATCAGCGAGAACTCCATGCGCAGGATGAGCAGTGCCAGCACGGCGCCGACGCCGGCCGAGGGCAGCGTCGACAGCACCGTGATCGGGTGCACCAAGCTCTCGTAGAGGATGCCGAGGACGATGTAGATGACGCCGATCGCGGCAACGATGAGCAACCCCTGCGACCCCTGCGTCTGACGCGCCTGCCGCGCCGTTCCCTCGAAAGTTCCACGCACCGTGTTCGGCATGCCGATGCGCGCTTCGGCGCTCTGGATCGCGGCGTCGGCATCGTCGAGCGTCTTGCCCGGCACGAGGTTGAACGAGACCGTCGTCGCCAGCTGCGCGTCCTGGTGGGCGATCGAGGTTGGCGTCGCGCCCTCGCCGAAGCGGGCGACCGCCGAGAGGCGCACCAGCTGCGTCGCGGAGTTGGCGAGCGCGCTGCCGGTCGACGCGTCGCGCGCGCCGGGGTTGGCCGAGACGGTGGGCGACGCCGACGTGAGCGACGTCCCGGCCACCGCCGACGCACCGGTGGCGGCCGCGGTCGCGGCGTTCGTCGCCGCCGCGGCCGCGGTGGTCGCGCTGGCCAGCCCTTTCGCCGCGACGTAGACGTCGTCGAGCGCCTCGGGCCCTCGCGTGTACGCCGGCGCCCACTCCATGATGACCTTGTACTGGTTGAGTTCCTCGTAGATCGTCGCGACCTGGCGCTGGCCGAAGGCGTTGTAGAGCGCCGAGTCGATCGCCGACGACGACACGCCGAGCCGCGACGCGCTGTCGCGGTCGACGATGACACGCGACTCGACGCCGTTGTCCTCCTGGTCGGTGTCGACGTCGGTGAGCACGGCGCTGTCCTGCTTCATCGCGTCGGCCAGGCGCTTCGCCCACAGTCGCAGGTCGGCGAGGCTGTCGCTCTTCAAGGTGTACTGGTAGGTCGAGTTGCTCTGGCGGCCGCCGGCGCGGACGTCCTGCACGGTGTTGAGGAATACCTGCAGGCCGGTCACCTGCGCGAGCTGCGGGCGCAGCCGGGCGATCACGGCGTTGCCCTTTTCGGATCGGTCGCCCGCGGCCTTGAGGTTGACGAACATGAAGCCGCCGCCGGCGCGGCCGCCGCCGACGAAGCCGACGACCGTCGCGACCGACGGATCGCGGCGGATGATGGCGACGACCTGGCGCAGCTTCTCGCCGAGTGCCTGCGACGAGATGCTCTGGTCGGCGCGCAGCCCGCCGATGAGCTGGCCGGTGTCCTGCTGCGGAAAGAATCCCTTGGGCACGCCGATGAAGAGGTACACGTTGAGGACGATCACCGCCAGGAGCAGCAGCATCACCAGCCAGCGGCTGGCGAGCGCCCAGTCGAGGCTGGTCTCGTACCAGCCGAGTACCTTGTCGTAGCTCCACTGCGCCGCCCGGGCGAGGCGGCCGGGCCGCCGGTCGGCGTCGGGGCGCAGCAGCCAGGCGCACATCATCGGCGTCGTCGTCAGCGAGACGACGAGCGAGATCATCACCGCCGCCGACAGCGTCACCGCGAACTCCCGGAAGAACCGGCCGGCGAGGCCTTCGAGGAAGAGCATCGGGATGAACACGGCGACCAGCGACAGGCTGATCGAGAGCACCGTGAAGCCGACCTCCTTCGCGCCGAGCAGCGCCGCGGCGAACCGGTCCATGCCGGCCTCGAGGTGCCGGCTCGTGTTCTCGAGGACGACGATCGCGTCGTCGACGACGAAGCCGGCGGCGACGGTGAGCGCCATCAGCGACAGGTTGTTCAGCGAGAAGCCGAGCGCCAGCATCACGCCGAAGGTGGCGAGCAGCGAGACGACGGTGGCGACCGCCGGGATCAGCGTCGCCCGGAAGCTGCGCAGGAACGCGCTCACCACCAGCACGACGAGCACGATCGAGATGACGAGCGTGACCTCGATCTCGAACAGCGAGGCGCGGATCGACGCGGTGCTGTCCGACGCGATCTGCAGCTCGATGTCCGCCGGCAGGTCGTCGCGCAGCTCGGGCAGCAGCGCCTTGACGGCGTCGACGGTCTCGATCACGTTGGCGTCGGGCTGGCGCGTGATGAGCACGACGACCGCAGGCTCGCCGTTGAAAAGGCCGAGCGTGCGGTCGTTCTCGACGCCGTCGTTCACCTCGGCGACGTCCCGCAGGCGGACCGCGGCGCCGCCACGCCACGCCACGACCATCGGCGCGTAGTCGGCGGCGCGGCGGGCCGGCTTCTGCGTCTGGATCTGCAGCAGCCGGCCACCGCTCTCGAGGGAGCCCTTCGGCCGGTTGGCGTTGCTCGCCTGGACCGCGGCGCGAACGTCGTCGCCGCTGATGCCCAGGCGGTTGAGAGCGAAGGGGTTGAGCTCGATGCGCACCGCCGGCAGCGTCGAGCCGCCGAGCTCGACATCGCCGACGCCCGAAACCTGCGAGATGCGCTGGCTGACGACGTTGGAGACCTCGTCGTAGATCTGCCCGGGCGTCTTCGTCTTCGACGTGAGCGCGAGGATCAGCACCGGCGCGTCGGCCGGATTGAGCTTGCGGTAAACGGGGTTGGAACGCAGCGTCGCCGGCAGGTCGGAGCGCGAGGCGTTGATCGCCGCCTGCACCTCGCGTGCCGCACCGTCGATGTCGCGCGAGATGTCGAACTGCAGGCTGATACGGGTCGATCCGGTCGAGCTCGACGACGTGATCTCGTTGACGCCGGCGATCGTGCCCAGGCGCCGCTCGAGCGGCGTGGCGACGCTCGACGCCATCGTCTCCGGGCTGGCGCCGGGCAACTGCGCGCGCACGAAGATCGCCGGGATGGCGACCTGCGGCAGCGGCGCGACAGGCAGCGCGAACAGCGCGCCGATGCCGGCCAGCGCCACGCCGATGGTCAGCAGCGTGGTGCCGATCGGGCGGCGGATGAACGGCGCCGAGAGGTTCATCGCGCCGCCTCGGCCACCCAGGCGCCGCGCCATCGGCGCCCCAGCCGGTCGAACGCCAGGTAGATCACCGGCGTCGTGAACAGCGTCAGCATCTGGCTCACGATCAGGCCGCCGACGATCGCCAGGCCGAGCGGCTGGCGCAGCTCGTGGCCCTCGCCCGAGCCGAGCATCAGCGGCAGCGCGGCGAACAGCGCCGCCAGCGTCGTCATCAGGATCGGCCGGAAACGCAGCAGCGCCGCCTGGTGGATGGCCTCGCGCGCTGGCTTGCCCTGCCGTCGCTCGGCGTCGATCGCGAAGTCGATCATCATGATCGCGTTCTTCTTGACGATGCCGATCAGCAGGATGATGCCGATGACCCCGATCACGCCCAGGCTGCGGCCGGTGAGGTCGAGCGCGAGCAGCGCGCCGACGCCCGCCGAGGGCAGCGTCGAGAGGATGGTCAGCGGGTGAACGACGCTCTCGTAGAGCACGCCGAGCACGATGTAGACGCAGACGATCGCGGCGACGATCAGCCACAGCTGGTTCGACAGCGACCGTTCGTAGGCGCTCGACGCGCCGAGGAAGGTGAGCTGCACGCTCGCCGGCATGTCAATCTTCTTCGCCGCGTCGCGGATCGAATCGACCGCCTGGCCGAGCGAGACGCCGGGCGCGGTGTCGAAGCCGACGGTGGCCGCCGGGTACTGCGCGACGTGCGTGATCTGCAGCGGCGCCTCGCGCTCGGTGATGGTCGCGATCGCGCCCAGCGTCGTTCGCCCGCCCGAGCTCGTCTTCAGCGGCAGCCTGCCGAGCGACTCGATGCCCGACAGCGGCCCGCGCTCGGCCTCGAGGATGACGCGGTACTGGTTGGTCTCGGTGAAGATCGTCGAGACGATGCGCTGTCCGAAGGCGCTGTAGAGCGCGTCGTCGACGGCACTGGCGGTGACGCCCAGGCGTGCCGCCGTGTCGCGATCGACGGCGACGTGGGCGGCGAGCCCGCGCAGACCGGCATCGCTCGTCACGTTGCGGACGCGATCGGAGCGGCGCAGCTCGGCGACAAGGCGGTCGACCCACGACGTCACCGCCGCGGAGGTCACCGCCTCGACCGAGACGCGGAACTCGGTCGGGCCGCCCTCGGCGTCGATCGTCAGGTCCTGCGTCGGCTGCAGGTAGAGCGTGACGCCGGCGACGCGCTTGATCCGCTCCTGCAGCCGCGCCATCACCACGCCCTGCGCGTCGCGGTCACGCTTCAGGTTCACCAGCATGCTGCCGGTGTGCAGCATCGTGTTGTTGGCCGCATCGACGCCGGTGAACGAGGCGACGCTCTCGACCGCCGGGTCGGCGAGGATCGCGCCCGCCGCCGACCGTTGCAGGTCGGCCATGCGCGCATACGAGACGTCGGTCGCCGCCTCGATGCGCGCCTGCAGCTGGCCGGTGTCCTGGGTCGGGAACAGGCCCTTGGGGATGACGAGGTAGAGCACGATCGTCAGCACGAGCGTCGCCACCGCGATCACCAGCGTCAGCGTGTCGTGCGCGATCACCCAGTCGAGGCCGCGGCCGTAGCGCTCGACGGTCGCGTCGAAGACGCGCCGGAAACGCGCCGCGAGGCGGCCGACGGCCCCGGGCTCGCGCGACGCGTCGTCGGGGCGGGCCTTGAGCCAGCGCGCCGACATCATCGGCACCAGCGTCAGCGAGACCACGGCCGAGATGAGGATGGTGATCGCCAGCGTCACCGCGAACTCGCGGAACAGCCGGCCGACCACGTCGCCCATGAAGAGCAGCGGGATCAGCACGGCGACCAGCGACACCGTCAGCGAGATGATCGTGAAGCCGATCTCCGAGGCGCCCCGCAGCGCCGCCTGCATCGGCGCCTCGCCGTCCTCGATGTGGCGCGAGATGTTCTCGAGCATGACGATCGCGTCGTCGACGACGAAGCCGGTGGCGATCGTCAGCGCCATCAGCGAGAGGTTGTTCAGGCTGTAGCCGAGCAGCAGCATCGCGCCGAACGTGCCGACCAGCGAGATCGGCACCGCCAGGCTGGCGATCACCGTCGCGCGCACGCTGCCGAGGAAGGCGAAGATGACGAGCACGACCATCACCACCGCGAGCACCAGCTCGATCTCGACCTGGCGCACCGAGGCGCGGATGCCGGTGGTGCGATCCGACAGCACCTCGACCGTCAGGCCAGCCGGCAGGCCGCGCCGCAGCTCGGGCAACTGCCGCTTGATCGCATCGACGGTGGCGATGACGTTGGCGCCGGGCTGGCGCTGGACGTTGAGGATGATCGCCGGGTAGACGGCGTCACCCGAGCCGGCCCATGCGCCGAGCCTCGTGTTCTCCGCGCTCTCGACCACGCGCGCCACGTCGCCGAGCCGCACCGGCGCACCGTTGCGAAACGAGACGACGAGCTGCCGGTAGTCGTCGGCCGTCAGCAGCTGGTCGTTGGCGTTGATCGACCAGGTCCGCTTGGGCCCGTCGAAGCTCCCCTTGGCGCCGTTCGAGTTCGCCGCCGCGATCGCCGCACGCAGGGTGTCGATGCCGATGCCGTAGGCAGCCAGCGCCTGCGTGTCGGCCTGGATGCGCACGGCCGGCCGCTGGCCGCCGGCGAGCGTGACGAGGCCGACGCCCGAGACCTGGCTGATCTTCTGCGCCAGCTGCGTGTCGACCAGGTTGTGCACCCGCGTCAGCGGCATCGTCGTCGACGAGATGGCCAGCGTGAGCACCGGCGCGTCGGCCGGGTTGACCTTGGCATACACCGGCGGCGCCGGCAGGTCGGCGGGCAGCAGCGAGTTGCCGGCGTTGATCGCCGCCTGCACCTCCTGCTCGGCGACATCGAGCGAGGTGCCGAGCGAGAACTGCAGCGTGACGATCGAGGCGCCGGCGGCGCTCGTCGAGCCCATCCGGTCGAGCCCGGCCATCTGGCCGAACTGGCGCTCCAGCGGCGCCGTGACGGTGTTGGCCATGACCTCGGGGCTCGCGCCCGGGTAGAGCGTCTGCACCTGGATCGTCGGGTAGTCGACCTGCGGCAGCGCCGACAGCGGCAGCAGCCGGAAGCCGACCAGGCCGGCGAGGACGATCGCCACCATCAGCAGCGACGTCGCCACCGGGCGCAGGATGAAGAGGCGCGACGGGCCGCCCGGCGCGGCCGGCGCCGCGGCATCGGTCATCCCGGAACAGCGGCGTCGCGACGGCGCCGCTGGCGCTCGCCCGAGCCTGCCTCCGCCGGCGCAGACGCACCTCGCCTGCCCGCGCTCGCCGACGACGCAGGCCGTTCGCCGGCGAGCTGCACGCTCGCGCCGTCCTTGAGCCGGTCGCCGCCTTCGGTGACGACGCGCTCGCCCGCCTTCAGCCCCCGGGTGATCGCCACCCGATCGTTGGTCGAGATGCCGCGCTCGACGTTGCGCACCGCCACGGTCCGGTCGTCGCCGAGGACGTAGACGTAGGGCCCGTCGGCGCCCTGGCGCAGCGCCGTCACCGGCACGACGACGACGCGGTCGACGGTGTCGAGCAGCAGCCGCACGTTGACGAACTGGTTCGGAAAGAGCGTGCCCTGCGCGTTGGCGAAGCGCGCCTTCGCCTTGATCGTTCCGGTGGTGGTGTCGATCTGGTTGTCGACCGTCGAGAAGACGCCGTCGCCGAGCTTGGTCGTCCGGGTGCGGTCGAAGGCGGCGACCGGCAGCGTCGCGCCCGACGCGACACGGTCGCGGATCTCGGGCAGACGGTCCTGCGGCATCGCGAACTCGACGTCGATCGGCATCAGCTGGGTGATCACGGCAATGCCGGCCGCGTCGGCCGACGAGACGACGTTGCCGATGTCGACCGGGCGCAGCCCGACCCGCCCCGACACCGGCGCGGTGACGCGCGCCCAGGCGACATTGAGGCGTGCCGTCGCCTCGTTGGCGCGGTCGATGACCAGCGTGCCCTCGAGCTGCTTGACCGACGACGCCTGCGTGTCCACCTCCTGCCGGGCGATCGAGTCCTGGCCGAGCAGCGTGCGGAAGCGCTCGAGCGTGAGCTTCGCGTTCTCGAGCAGCGCCTCGTCGCGCATCCGCGCACCGATCGCCTGCTGCAGCGCGATCTCGAACGGCCGCGCGTCGATCGTCGCCAGCAGCTGGCCCTTCTTGACGAGCTGGCCCTCCTCGAACAGCACCTGCGTGAGCACGCCCGAGACCTGCGGGCGCACGGTCGCGACGACGCGCGGCGTGACGGTGCCGATGGCGTCGATGCTCACCGGCAGGCTGGTTGTCGTCGCCGTCGCGATGCCGACGGTGCTCGGGCCGCCGCGGCCGCCGAAGCCGAAGCCCCCCGGGCCGCCCGGCGTGCGTTCGCGCCCGGCCGTTGCCGACGCAGACGACGATCCCGCGGCCGCGCCGGGAAACGCCGGCCGCTCCGCCGGCCGATTGACGAGCCACCACGCCAGGGCGGCGATCGCCGCCAGCGCGCCGACGGCGACGACCGCGCCGACGAAGCGGCCGCGTCGGCCCATCGGGCGTCGCGGCGGCGTGGCAGGAGCAGGAGCAGGCGGAGCGTCGCGATCGCTGGGTTGCATGGGCTCAGGGAGAGGGCTGCGCAGCGGCGCTCGCGGCGAAGCGCGTAGGCTAACAACCCCGAACGGCGCCTGTCGTGAACCTCGGCAAACCCGATGTTGACGCACCGGTCGCGGCGAAACTATTCTTTACCGCGACCGCGGCCCGTCAGCGGATGTCGAAAGAGCCCACATGACCGCCCGCCTCGCCGGCAAGACCGCCTTCATCACCGCCGCCGGCCAGGGCATCGGCCGCGCTGTCGCCGAGGCGTACCTCGGCGAAGGCGCCACCGTCATCGCCACCGACCTGAACGAGGCGCTGCTCGAAGCGCTCACGGCGAACAAGCAGGCCGCGAACCTCCGCACCCGTCGGCTCGACGTGACCGATACCAACGCCGTGCTCGCCGCGTCGGTCGAGGCGCTCGGTGCCGGCCCGGTCGACATCCTCTTCAACGGCGCCGGATTCGTCCACGCCGGGACTGTCCTCGATTGCGACGAGATGGCGTACGACCGCTCGTTCGACCTCAACGTCAAGTCGATGTACCGCACGATCCGCGCCTTCCTGCCGGCGATGCTCGAGCGCGGCTCGGGCTCGATCGTCAACATGGCCTCGGCGGCATCGAGCATCAAGGGCGTGCCGAACCGCTTCGTCTACGCGGCGACCAAGGCCGCGGTGATCGGCCTGACCAAGGCGGTCGCCGCCGACACCATGACCCGCGGCGTGCGCTGCAACGCGATCTGCCCGGGCACCATCGAATCGCCGTCGCTGCGCGAGCGGATCGCGGCGCAGGCCAAGGCGAGCGGGCAGAGCGAGGCCGAGGTCGAGCGCGCCTTCGTCGCCCGCCAGCCGATGGGACGGCTCGGCCGCCCCGAGGAGATCGCCGCGCTCGCCGTCTACCTCGCGAGCGACGAGTCCGCCTTCACCACCGGCACGTCGCAGGTCATCGACGGCGGCTGGTCCAACTGAACCTGTTTTTCGAGAGCAGCCATGAAACTGATGCGATACGGCGCCAAGGGCGCCGAGAAACCCGGACTCGTCGACACCGACGGCAACGTGCGCGACCTGTCGGGTTTCGTTCCCGACATCACCGCGTCGATGCTCACGCCCGGCGGCCTGAAGCGGCTCGCCGACGCCGACCTGTCGTCGTTTCCGGTCGTCGCCAGGCCGGGCCGCATGGCGCCGCCGTGGGCCGGAATGGGCAAGTTCGTCTGCATCGGCCTCAACTACTCCGACCACGCCGCCGAGTCCGGGCTGCCGATCCCGAAGGAGCCGATCATCTTCATGAAGCCGCTGTCATGCGTGGTCGGCTGCAACGACGCGGTGGTGCTGCCCAAGGGCTCGAAGAAGAGCGACTGGGAGGTCGAGCTCGGCATCGTCATCGGCGCGACGGCGCGTTATGTCGAGGAGGCCGACGCGCTCAGACACGTGGCCGGCTACTGCGTCGTCAACGACGTCTCGGAGCGCGAGTACCAGATCGAGCGCGGCGGCACCTGGGACAAGGGCAAGGGCTGCGACACCTTCGGCCCGGTCGGCCCCTGGCTGGTGACGAGCGACGAGCTCCCCGACCCGCAGACGCTCGGCATGTGGCTCGACGTCAACGGCCAGCGCAAGCAGACCGGATCGACGGCGACGATGATCTTCGGCGTCGCCGAGCTGGTGTCGTACTGTTCGCGCTTCATGACGCTCTACCCCGGCGACCTCATCAGCACCGGCACGCCGCCCGGCGTCGGCATGGGCGCCAAGCCGCCGGTCTACCTCAAGCCCGGGGACGAGATGCACCTCGGCATCAACGGCCTGGGCGAGCAGAAGCAGGCCGTGCACGAATGGGACCCGAAGCTGATCGACGGATAGATCCTCACCACGACAGGAGACGAACATGACCGCACGACGCACCGCACTGAAGACCGGCCTGGCACTCGCACTCGCCCTCGGCTGCACCTTCGCCGCCCACGCGCAGACCAAGCTGAAGTGGGCGCACGTCTACGAGACCTCCGAGCCGTACCACAAGTGGTCGGTCTGGGCCGCCGACGAGATCAAGAAGCGCACCAACGGCCGCTACGAGGTGCAGGTGTTCCCGGCGTCGAGCCTGGGCAAGGAGTCCGACATCAACCAGGGCCTGACGCTCGGCACGGTCGACATCATCCTCACCGGCGCCAGCTTCGCCGGTCGCAGCTACCCGCCGCTGGCCGTCACCTACTTCCCGTTCATCTTCCGCGACGCCGAGCACATGCTCAAGTACGCCAAGAGCGACGTGTTCAAGGAACTCACCAAGGGCTACGACGACAAGACCGGCAACCACGTCACCGCGCTCACCTACTACGGCGCCCGCGACGTGACCTCCAACGCCGCGCACCCGGTGCGCACGCCGGAGGACATGAAGGGCCTGAAGATCCGCGTCCCCGACGCGCCGGCCTACCTCGCGTTCCCGAAGGCGCTCGGCGCCAACCCGACGCCGATCGCCTTCGCCGAGGTCTACCTGGCGCTGCAGAACGGCACCGTCGACGCGCAGGAGAACCCGCTGCCGACGATCGAGGCGAAGAAGTTCTACGAGGTGCAGAAGAACATCTCGCTGACGGGCCACATCATCGACTCGCTGCTCACCGTCGTCTCGGGCCAGGCGTGGAACAAGCTCTCGGCCGAGGACAAGAAGATCTTCGGCGAGGTAATGACCGAATCCGCCGAAAAGGCCGGTCGCGACATCGCCGCTTCCGAGGCACGCCTGGCGGAGGAGTTCAAGAAGAAAGGCCTCAACGTCATCACCGTCGACAAGAACGCGTTTCGCGAGGCGGTGCTGAAGAACACCACGCCGGCCGCGCAGGGCTACCGCCAGCAGGACTACGACCGCATCATCAACATCAAGTAGCCGCGGCGGATCGGCGGGAGCGGCAGCGATGGCCGAACAGAAGATCGTCGACGCCGAGGGGCGAGTCCACCTCGAGGACGAGCAGGTCGACCTGTCCGACACCATCGCCGAAGGGTGGGTCGCGCTCGTCGTCTTCTGGCTGCTCGGCCTGACGGTCTTCTACCAGTTCATCACCCGCTACGTGCTCAACGACTCGGCGGCGTGGACCGAGGAGATCGCGCGCTACCTGCTGATCGCCGTCGTCTTCATCGGCGCGACGATCGGCGTGGCGAAGAACAGCCAGATCCAGGTCGACTTCTTCTACCGCCACATCCCGCCTCGGGTCGGCTTCTGGCTCTCTCGCGCCGTCGATGTCCTGCGCACCACGTTCTTCGCCGTTGCCGTGGTGCTGACGGCCGAGATGATGTGGAAGATCGGCAACCAGACACGGATGACGCTCGTCGATGCGCCGATGAACATCGTCTACGGTGCCTGCCTGATCGGCTTCATCGCCATGACGTGGCGCTCGTTCCAGGTGGCGCGCGTCCACTGGCGGCGCGGCTACAGCGTGCTGGAGCGGCCGATGACTTCGCTGGTCGAGGAATGACGCCGACCGCGCTCCGAACGCGCGCCACTGTCGGAGCGGGATTGCGGCAGCGGGGCACTCTGCTGCGCTCATGTCCCCCGCCGAGGGCCAGGTATGGCCCTCGCCTCCTCCTTTACTTCGCTCCGCAGAGCACCCCACTGCCGCGATCGGCCACCGCCTACGACCCGCGGGCCACGTTGCGGGGCGAGGGTGCCGGGCGGCCGACGCAGCGAAGTAAAGGAGGAGATGAGGGCCATACCTGGCCCTCAGCGGGGGACATGAGCAGCGTCGGCCGCCCGGTGCCCTCGCCCCGTGCCGCTGAAGTCTTGACGCCGAGCCCCGCATGCTGAAGGTCTTCTTCCTCCTGTTCATGGCCGGCGGCATCCCCGTCGCGATCGCGATGGCGGGCGCTTCGCTCGCCTACATCGCGATCTCGGGCGACGTGCCGCCGTTCGTCGTCATCCACCGGATGATCAACGGCATCGACAGCTTCCCGCTGCTCGCGGTGCCGTTCTTCATCCTCGCCGGCAACCTGATGAACAACGGCGGCATCACGACGCGGATCTTCAACTTCGCGCTCGCGCTGGTCGGCTGGCTGAAAGGCGGCCTGGGCCACGTCAACGTGCTCGCCTCGGTGATCTTCGCCGGCATGAGCGGCACCGCGATCGCCGATGCCGCCGGACTCGGCACGATCGAGATCAAGGCGATGCAGGAGCACGGCTACCCGACCGAGTTCGCGGTCGGCGTGACCGCCGCGTCGGCCACGCTCGGGCCGATCATCCCGCCGAGCCTGCCGTTCGTGATCTACGGGATGATGGCCAACGCCTCGGTCGGCGCGCTCTTCCTCGCCGGCATCCTGCCCGGCGCGCTCCTGACCATCCTGATGATGCTCACGGTCGCGTACTACGCGCACAAGAACGGCTGGGGCGGCGACGTGCGCTTCTCGAGCACGCGCTTCTTCAAGGCGATGATGGAGCTCGGCGTCGTCGTCGGCTGGCCGCTGCTGCTCTGGGTCGCGATCGCCAAGCTCGGTGCGCCGGCACAGGTGACCGTGTTCGTCGGCTTCGCGTTGCTGTTCGTCCTCGACCGCATCTTCCGCTTCGAGGCGGTGCTGCCCATCATGACGCCGGTGCTGCTGATCGGCGGCATGACGACGGGCCTGTTCACGCCGACCGAGGGCGCGATCGCCGCCTGCGTGTGGGCGATGGTGCTCGGCCTGGCGTGGTACCGCTCGCTCACGTGGAAGATGTTCGTCAAGGTGTGCCTCGACACCGTCGAGACGACGAGCACCGTGCTTTTCATCGTCGCCGCGGCGTCGATCTTCGGCTGGATGCTGACCGCCACCGGCGTCACCGCCGACATCGCCGCCTGGGTGCTCGCCTTCACCCAGGAAGCATGGGTCTTCCTGCTGCTCGCCAACCTGCTGATGCTGTTCGTCGGCTGCTTTCTCGAGCCGACCGCGGCGATCACGATCCTGGTTCCGATCCTGCTGCCGATCGCCGTGAAGCTCGGCGTCGATCCGGTGCACTTCGGGCTCGTGATGGTGCTCAACCTGATGATCGGCCTGCTGCACCCGCCGATGGGCATGGTGCTGTTCGTGCTCGCTCGCGTGGCCAACCTGTCGTTCGAACGCACGACGATGGCGATCCTGCCGTGGCTGCTGCCGCTGCTGGTCGCGCTCGGCATCATCACCTACGTGCCGAGCCTGGTGCTGTGGCTGCCGAGGCTGTTCTTCTAGCATCGGCGTCGGCGTAGCGATTGCAGGATCAGTCGGCTTGAATGCGGTAGGTCTGGAGCACCGGTTGCCAGAAGCGCTGCTCGGCGGCGATGCGCGCGGACAACGCTTCCGGCGAACTCGATATCGGCGTCATGCCGGACTCGGCAAAGGTGGCCGCCACCTCGGGACGGCCGATGGCCTCGCGCAGCGTCTGTGACGCGGCGGCGACGATGCCGGGCGCGGTACGGCCTGGCGCGAAAAACGCGAACCACTCCTTGACCACCAGGTTCGGATGGCCCTGCTCCACGAACGACGGCACCTCGGGGAGGTACGAGCTGCGCGTCGACCCCGAGGTCGCCAGCACGCGTATCCGCCGGCTCGCGTGGTGCTGTCGCAGCAACCCTTCGGGCAGCGTAAGTGCGGCGATCTGACCGCCAAGCAGCGCATTCACTGCCGGCGGTCCTCCGGCATAGGCGATGTGCTGCCATGGCAGACCCTGTTCGCCGAACAGCATGGCCTGCAGCAGGTGCGGGAGCGTTCCGGTTCCAGGCGAGCCGACGTTGGCATGGGCTGGGTGGCGACGCACCCAGCTCATGAAGTCGGCCAGTGTCGACACCTCGGGCGGGACCGCCGGGCCGACGGCGAGTGCCAGCGACATCTCGCTGGCCATCGACACCGGCCGCAGATCGGCGGCGGCGTCGTAGCCGAGTCGCGAATAGAGGTACGGATAGACGGTGGCGATCGCCCCCTGCGCGAGCAGCAGCACCGAGCCGTCGGCGGGCGCCGCCTTCAGCGCCCCGACGCTGATCTGCCCGGCCGCGCCCGGCCGGTTCTCGACGATCGCGCGCTGGTCGGGCGACGCAGGCCACTGATCACCGACGATGCGCGCGACGAGATCGGGAATGCTGCCGACCGGGCCGCTGCACAGGATGCGCAGCAGGCCCGTCCGCACTGCTTCGGCGCGGCGCGCCGACGCGAAGGCAGCGAGCGCCAGCAGTGCCCCGAAACAGCCGCGCAAGGCACGGCGCCGCGGGTCGACGTCGCGCTCGTCGAGGGAGGGTGCCGTGTTCATCAAGGCCGCCTCCCGACCGTCAGCAGCAACTCGTTGGGGCCTTCCCACCCGGACGGGCCGTCGAAGGCGCTCAGTCGTTCGCGCATCTCGGCCCACGCGGCTGCTGCCGCGGCGTCGTCGAGGCGCCGCATGATCTGCAGGATCGGGCTCGCCGACGTCCGAATGAAGTCGAGATAGGCGTCGACCGTCGACAGGCGAAACGGCGCATCGATGACGATCGTCGTGACGTCGCGAAAGCCCGCGCTGCGAAACAGCTCGTCCACACAACCCGGCGTGCCGAGGCTGAAAAGGCCGCCCGGCGTGTTCGGGTCGGGCGGCGGCAGTCCAGCGCGCTGCGTGACGGTCGACATCAGGATGGCGACGCACGGATTGCGTTCGGGCCGTGAGAACACGAGCGTGCAGGCGCGGCCGCCCGATCGCAGCGCGCCGTGCATCTCGCGCAGACCACGCAGCGGGTCCGGGAACAGCATCAGTCCGAGCCGACAGATCGCAGCGTCGAAGCTGGCCTCGGCCACCTGCAGGTCCTCGCCGTCGGCGACACGTGCCTGCACGTTGGCGAGCCCGCAACGCTCGGCGTTGCGCCCGATGAGCGCGATGAATGCCGGCGCGAGGTCGCTCGCGAGGACCCGGCCGGCGGGCCCGACGCGCCGCGCGGCGGCGATCGACTGGCCGCCGGAGCCCGCGGCGACGTCGAGGACGCGCGAGCCGACCTCGATGCCGGCCATCTCGAGCATGGCGTCGGTGGACTGGTGCAGCCACTCGTCGACGATGTCGGTGTGCGCGTCCCATCCCGTCGCGCCAGCGTCCCACTGCTCGCGCACCGTCGTCTTGAAGGCCGTGGCGTCTCTCGGTCGTGCATCCATGGCGTAGCGTAGGCCGCTGCGATGCGTCTGGTCACCCGCAAGACTGCAGAATGGGGCCGCAATGGCGCATAACCCGCAGGGCTTCGACTGGGACGACCTCAAGCACCTGCTCGCCGTCGCCCGCCACGGGAGCACGATCGGGGCCGGCCGCGCCCTCGGCCTCGATCAGTCGACCGTACAGCGGCGCCTGAGCGAGTTCGAGCGGCGGATCGGCCAAAGCCTGGTCCAGCGGCAGCCGAGCGGCTACCGACTCACCGAGTTCGGCCAAGCCCTTCTCCCGCACGCCGAGCGTGTCGAACTGGCCATCCAGGCTTTCGGCCAGCACATCGCGGTCGCTGCCGCCGAGGTTGCGGGCATCGTCCGCGTGACCTGCCCCGAGCCCATCGTCTCGCGGATCACCCGGTCGCCCCTGCTCGGGCGTTTCCGCGACCGTCATCCGACGCTGCAGGTCCACTTCGTGATGAGCGACCGCTACGTCGACCTGGCCAAGGGCGAGGCGGATGTCGCGCTGCGCTCCGGCGACACCGACGACGGTGCACTGGTCGGGCGCAAGATCGGCGACTCGATCTGGGCGGTGTATGCGAGCAAGGGCTACATCGAACGTCACGGCTGCCCGCAGCGGATCGAGGAGCTGGCCTCGCACGAGCTGATCGGCTTCGACGACACGCTGGCCCGGCATCGTCTCTCTTCCTGGCTGCAAGAGATAGCGCCCGGTGCGTCGCTTGTGGCCCGCACCAGCAGCGTGCTGGGGCTCGTCCACTCGGCCAAGGCCGGCGTGGGCGTAGCGGCGTTGCCGATCGCGCTCGGCGACGCCGAGGCGGATCTCGTGCGCGTCATCGGCCCGGTTCCGGAGCTGACGCGCATCTGGCGCGTGCTGACGACCGCCGAGCTGCGCAACACACCTCGGGTCAGCGCGTTCTTCGATTTCATCGTCGACGAGACCGAGACGCTGCGGCCGATCATCACCGGGTGAGGGCATGACCTTGCGCGGCGCGTACTGGCCCTAAGATCGCCAGCGCAATGACGCCCTTCATTCGCCTCCACCCCAACGACGACGTGCTGATCGCGCGCGCGCAACTCGTCGGCGGCGCGGAGGTCGAGGGCATCCCGGTGCGCGGCCTGATCCCCGCCGGACACAAGGTCGCCGTTCGCGACATTGCCGCCGGCGAGGCCGTGCGCCGCTACGACCAGATCATCGGCTTCGCATCGAAGCCCATCGGACGCGGCGAGCACGTGCACGTGCACAACCTCGACATGGGCCCCGACAAGGGCGCGTCGACCGGCGCGGCGACACGCGACTACGCGATCGGCGCCGGCGTGCGGCCCAAGCCGGCGCGGCGCGAGGCGAGCTTCATGGGCATTCGCCGCGCCGACGGCCGGGTCGCGACGCGCAACTACATCGGCGTGCTGACGAGCGTGAACTGCTCGGCCACAGCCGCGCGGGCGATCGCCGATCACTTCTCGCGCGCCACCAACGCGCAGGCGCTCGCCGCGTACCCGAACGTCGACGGCGTAGTCGCACTCACGCACGGCACCGGCTGCGGCATGGACACCAACGGCACGGGCATGCGCATCCTCGAGCGCACGCTCACGGGCTACGCGACGCACGCCAACTTCGCCGGCGTGCTGGTCGTCGGCCTCGGCTGCGAGGCGAACCAGATCAACGCCTGGCTCGCCACCGGCAACCTGGTCGAGGGCGAGAACCTGCGCGTCTTCAACATCCAGGACACGGGCGGCACGACGAAAACGGTCGCCAAGGGCATCGCGCTCGTCAACGCGATGCTGCCGGCGGCCAACGCCGCGGTGCGCGAGCCCTGCAGCGCCGAGCACATCACGATCGGCCTGCAGTGCGGCGGCTCCGACGGCTACTCCGGCATCAGCGCGAATCCCGCGCTCGGCGCCGCGGTCGACCTGCTGGTGCAGCACGGCGGCACCGCGATCCTGTCGGAGACGCCCGAGATCTACGGCGCCGAGCACCTGCTCACGCGCCGCGCGGTGCGGCCCGACATCGCCGAGAAGCTGCTCGAGCGCATCCGCTGGTGGGAGCGCTACACGGCGATCAACGACGGCGAGATGAACAACAACCCGTCGCCCGGCAACAAGGCCGGCGGGCTCACGACGATCCTCGAGAAGTCGCTCGGCGCCGTCGCCAAGGGCGGGACGATGAACCTCGAGGCGGTGCTCGAGTACGCCGAGCCGGTGACGACGCGCGGCTTCGTCTACATGGACACGCCGGGCTACGACCCGGTGAGCGCGACGGGCCAGGTGGCCGGCGGCGCCAACCTCATCTGCTTCACCACCGGCCGCGGCTCGGCCTACGGCTGCGCGCCGTCACCGTCGCTGAAGCTCGCCACGAACACGACGCTGTGGAAGCGGCAGGAAGACGACATGGACATCAACTGCGGCGAGATCGTCGACGGCACGTCGACGGTGCAGGCGATGGGCGAACGCATCTTCGAGCTCGTGCTGCAAACGGCCTCCGGCCACAAGAGCAAGAGCGAACGGCATGGCTACGGGCAGAGCGAGTTCGTGCCCTGGCAGGTCGGCGCGGTGATGTAGTCGCCGCCGTCAGCGCCCCTTGGCCGCCGGCTCGGGCGCGCTGAACAGGGCGGTCTGCGCCGGTTCCAGATAGGCGACCCACTTCTGTTGCCGCTCGCCTGCATCGCCCGCCATGAGCTCGACGCCGAGCAGCCCCTTCTCCAGCTCCTTCTTCTGGGCGGCGATCTCGGTGACGCCGGCCTTGACGATCGCCTTCATCTCGAGCGTTTCCTTCTGCACCGTCGTCGGGTCGGGCTTGAAGTCGGGGTACTTCGGGCCCTTGTCGTGGTGGGTCAGGCACTTTCCGGCGTGCGAAAGCAGGTTCGCGAGCGCGGTTCCCGCCCGCAGCTTGCCGGCGATGCGCGTCTTCTGCGCCCTGATCGCGGCGTCGAGCATGGCGATGATCGCCAGGCTCTGCTCGACCCCGCTCTCGAACTCGGCGAACTTGAAAGTCGAGCCCTTCTTCTTCGAGCTGGCGTCGTAGGCGCCCTCTGCCTCGGTGCTCTGCTGGCGAAAGCTCTTGACGTCGTCGCCCAGAGCGTTGGCCACGCCCTTGAGGCCTTCACCAAGCTCGCGCACGAGCTTGGTGGTGCGCTGCAGCGTCTTCTTCAGGTTGTCGACGTCGATCGCCGCCGCCTCGTCTTCGAGCGCCTTCGCCTTCTCGATCAACTTGTCGGCGCCCGACAGCGCCCGCAGCCCCCACGACAGCAGCTTGACGCCGAGGCCGGCGATCGTCGCGTCGGTGATCTCCAGCTTGTCCGGATCGAACTCGACCGCCTTCTCGAACAGCGACGTCACGAAGCCGAGCGCGGTCTTGATCTCTTCGGCCTTGGCGAGCAGCCGGACCTTCTCGTCGCGCTTGGCCTGCGCGTCGACGGCGGCCGTCGCGACGTCGAGCTGCGTCTGCGCGTCGTCGGCCAGCGTGCGGTGCAGCTTCAGGTCGCGGGCCGTGTTGCGCAGCACGGCGCGGGCATTCAGCGCGTCGCGGCCCATCCGGCGCAGCTTCTCGCCGCCCTTGCCGCCGGCATGACCGCGAATCTCCGCTGCCCGGTCTTCGGGCCTGGTCTTCATCGCCGCCGTGATCTTCAATGCCAGCGGGGCGAGCTTCTTCTCCGCGGCTTCGATGCGCCGGAGCTCGCCCGCGAAGTCGCCGCGCGCGAACATCAGGTCTTCGCGTGCCATCTGCACCGCCTCGACGATCTTGTCCTTCGTCATGCCGTTCAGGGTGACGGGGAAGGAAAGATCCATGGGCTCGAAACCCGTGTCGGCACGAGGCCGGGCGCCAGGCAACGGAGGCAACTTCAAGACATTCAACAGATCCGGCATGACACGCCCTGCACCGAGGTTCGGGGTGGCGATGCTCGACAACACCCCCGATGGTGTCAAGCCCCGCCAGCGGGCGAGTCGCGCAACGCGGCGCGCTTCCCGGCCGACGTGCTCCAGACGATCAGCGCGACCAGGGCCAGCTGCAGCGGCAGCCGCAGCGCGAGCGCCCAGTACGGCACGTTCGGCCAGCGCTCGGCGGTCTGCAGCATGTAGACGTGGGCCGGCGTGACGGCGATCGTCAGCAGCACGAGCAGCCAGCCGGCCATGCGCCGCGTGCGCGGCACCAGCAGCGCCAGGGCGCCGACGAGCTCGACGACGCCGCTCGCGAGCACCACGAAGCGTGGGTCGAACGGCACCCACGGCGGCACGATCGACGCCTCGAGGTCGGTGGCGATGAAATGGGCGATGCCGCCGACGAAGAACCACAGGAAGACGAAGCCGAGACCGAAGCGCCGCGTGCGCTCGGTGAAGGTGTGCGTGTGCATCGACGCATGATGGCGCACGCGCCGGAGCATGGCGCTAACCTCGTCGCCTTCTCCTCGTCGCCTTCCGATCGACCGATCGATGGATGCAAGCCATGACCGACACCACCGCCTCCGTGTTCAAGACCACCGATCCCGCCACCGGTCGCGACGGCCGCTCGTACGACGGGCACTCGACGGCCGCCACTCGCGAGATCGTCGCCGCCGTGCACGCGGCCCAGCAGGCGTGGCGCCGCACCGCCTTCGACGAGCGCACCGGGAAGATGCGCGCCGCCGCCGCCGTGCTGCGCCGCCGCCGCGACGAGTTCGCGGCGCTGATGCGCGAGGAGATGGGCAAGACCGTGACCGACGGCCTGGCCGAGATCGACAAGTGCGCCGGTGCCTGCGACCACTTCGCCGAGCACGCCGCCGGCTACCTCGCGCGCCAGCCGGTGGAGATCGAGAAGGCCCACAAGGCGTTCGTCGCGTTCAACCCGCTCGGCGTCGTGCTCGCGGTGATGCCGTGGAACTTCCCGTTCTGGCAGTGCCTCCGCTTCGCCGCACCGGCGCTGATGGCGGGCAACGGTGGCGTGCTCAAGCACGCGAGCAATGTGCCGGGCTCGGCGCTGGCGATCGAGTCGGTGTTTCGCGAAGCCGGTTTTCCGGCCGACCTGTTCCGCACGCTGCTGGTGAAGAGCGACGCGGTCGGCGACCTGATCGACGACGACCGCATCGCTGCGGTCACGCTCACGGGGAGCGTCGCCGCCGGCAGGAGCGTCGCGGCGCGGGCCGGGGGTGCGCTCAAGAAGTGCGTGCTCGAGCTCGGCGGGGCCGACGCCTACGTGATCCTCGACGACGCCGATGTGACGCTCGCCGCCAAGGTCGCGGCGACGGCGCGGATGGTCAACGGCGGGCAAAGCTGCATCGCCGGCAAGCGGTTCATCGTCGTCCGGTCGAGGCGCGCCGCGTTCGAGCAGGCGCTCGTCGAGGCGATGCGCGGCTACGCGATGGGCGACCCGGCCGATCCGGCGACGAAGCTGGGGCCGATGCAGAGCATGGCGGCGCGCGACGAGATCCACGAGCAGGTGCAGGCGAGCGTCGCCAGGGGCGCAAAGGTGCTGCTCGGCGGCGAGGTGCCCGACCGAGACGGCGCGTGGTACCCCGCGACGGTGCTCTCGAACGTGACCGAAGGCCAGCCCGCGCACGACGACGAGGTGTTCGGCCCGGTCGCCGCCGTGATCGAGGCGCGCGACGAGGCACACGCGATCGCCATCGCCAACGCCAGCCCGTTCGGCCTCGGCTCGGGCGTCGTCACCGGCGACCGGGCGCGTGGCGAGCGGATCGCGGCGGAGGAACTCGACGCCGGGCTCGCCTTCGTCAACGAGAGCGTGCGCTCCGACGCCCGCATGCCGTTCGGCGGCGTCAAGCACTCGGGCTACGGCCGCGAGTGCGCGGGCTACGGCATCCGCGAGTTCGTCAACATCAAGTCGGTGCTGGTCGGCGGGCCGGCCTGAGGCCGCCGCCGCGCGCGCCGTCCGGTCTCAGCGCTTGCGGCGCAGCAGCCAAGGCAGCGCGTAGCGCGCGAACAGGGCGACGCCGAGGCCGACGCCGACGTCGGCGACGGTGGCCGGCCGTTTCGGCTTCGCGGGCGCCGCCTGCGGCACCGCGAGCGGCCGCGCCGGCGCCGACGCGTTGCGGGTCGGAACCTCGGGTGCCGAGCCGGCGGCAACGGGTTTTTCGACGTCCGGCAGGTGGCGCCGCGACCCGAACATGCGGGCGTAGATCCACGTGAATTCGGCGCCCATGAGGAAGATCTGCGCCGAGTAGTAGACCCAGACGAAGACGACGATCAGCGAGCCCGCGGCACCGAACCCCGACGCGACGCCGCTCTTGCCGATGTACAGGCCGATCAGGAACTTGCCGACGGTGAAGAGCACCGCGGTGACCAGCGCGCCGAGCCACACGTCGTGCCACTGCACGCGCACCCGCGGCATGAGCTTGTAGATCATCGCGAACACAGCGGTCGTGAGGGCGAAGCCGATCGCGAGGTTGACGACCTGCGCCAGGATCTCCCAGCCGCCGAACATGTCGCCCCACCACTTGCCGAGCGCCGAGATCACGGCGCCGAGCACCAGCGAGACCATCAGCAGGAAGGCGATGCCGAGGATCATCCCGAACGACAGCAGCCGCGTGCGCAGCAAGCCCCAGATGCCACCCGACTTGTCACGCGCGGGGGCCCGCCAGATGCGGTCGAGCGCGTCCTGCAGCTCGCCGAACACCGTGGTCGCGCCGATCAGCAGCACTGCGACGCCGATGACGGCGCTGGTGATGCCCTCGGCCGGCTTGTTCAGGCTCTTCAGCATGCCCTCGACGGCGCTCGCCGACTGCGCACCCATGAAGCTGCGCAGCTGGCCGAAGATCTCGCCGCGTGCGGCTTCCTCGCCGAACACGAGGCCCGCGATCGACACGACGATGAGCAGCAGCGGCGCCAGCGAGAACACCATGTAGTACGACAGTGCGGCACCCATGCTCGGCGCGTAGTCGTCGATCCACGCTTCGGCCGACTGCTTGACGAGCGACCACCATTCGCGCCATGGCAATTTCGGCATGCGCTGCGGAGGTGGGTTCGGGCTTGTGCTCATCTCGTTCGCTTCAGGTTCGGGAAGGCGAGGCAACCGGCATGCCGTGCGGCAGTCCGGCGGCGGCCAGCAGGCCGATCATCGATCGCGCATTGCGCTGGCCCTGATCTTCCATGTTGTTGTTGAAGACGACCTGCGTCTGCAGCGCCTGCTCCGCCAGGCCCTGCAGGTGGGGGACGAAGGCTGCGAGCTCCCCTTCGCCGTAGTCGTAGTTGAACCGATCCGATGCCGTCGTCTGCCCCTTGACGTTCCAGGTGTCGTGGTTGCGGCCGTGCAGGCGCAGCAGCGCGTGGCGCGGGTGCGTCACCGCCCACACCGCGGGAACGCTGTTGGTGTAGCCCTGCGGGCCGTCGACGACCGTGTGCGCAGCGCCGAGCTCGCGCAGGAAGTCGAGCGTGCCACGCTGACGATCGGCGCCGTCCCACCAGGTCTCGTGCCGGAACTCGACGGCGACGTCGAACCCGTCCATCCGCGCCATGCAGTGCTCGACGTGGGCGTGACCGGCACGGTTGCACAGCAGCCAGGGCGGGAACTGGAAGTGGACGAGGCCGAGCCGACCGGCCTGCTGCAGCGGCAGCAGCGCCTCGCGAAAGCGCCGCCACAGCTCGTCGACGAGCTCGCCCGGCAGATCGCGCACATACACGTTGCGCTTCGGCTCCAGCGCGAACGCCTGCTGCAGGTCCTTGTGGAAGACCATCGGCTGTGTCTGGTGCCCCGTGAACAGGCGAAACGCCTTCACGTTCATCACGAAGCCCGCGGGCGTGCGCTCGGCCCACAGGCGCGCCGTCTCCGGCGCCGGCATCGCGTAGTAGCTCGAGTCGACCTCGACGGTCGGGAACTGCGACGCGTAGTAGCGCAGCCGCGCCTCCGGCGTGCTCGTGCCCTTCGGGTAGAAGCGGCCCGAGGCGATCAGCGTCTTGTCGGTCCACGATGCAGTGCCGACGAGGATCGGGCCGGGAAGCGTCGTCATCGCGGCGACAACGCGGGCCGGCCGAAGCGCAGGCCACCGACCCGCATCAGCAGGAAGATCGCGATCGACGCGTTGAGCGCGTTCCAGGCGATGCCGTTGAGAAAGGCCGCGTGGTAGGAGCCCGTGAGGTCGAACACCTTGCCCGACATCCAGCCGCCGAGCGCCATGCCGAACAGCGTGAACATCAGCACAGTGCCGACGCGCTGCCCGGCTTCCTTCGGCGGGAAGTACTCGCGCACGATGATCGCGTACGACGGCACGATGCCGCCCTGGAAGAGGCCGAACAGGATCGACACGGCGTAGAGCGAGGCGAGCGAGTCGAACGGCAGGAACAGCAGCAGCGCGGTGCCCTGCAGCAGCGAGCCGAGGAGCAGCGTGCGCAGGCCGCCGATGCGGTCGCAGATGACGCCCGAGACGAGCCGGCTGACGATGCCGGCGGCGAGCATCAGCGAGAGCATCTGCGCGCCGCGCGCCGCGCCGTATCCGAGGTCGCTGCAGTAGGCGACGATGTGCACCTGCGGCATCGCCATCGCCACGCAGCAGGAGACGCCGGCGATGCACAGCAGCGTCTGCGCGGCGTTCATCGACAGGCCGAACGGGCGCGTCGACACGAGGGAGCCGGCCGACGAAGGGAGCGCCGCCGAGACCTGCGCCTCCGCGGCCGCCATCGGCACCACGGCCGGCGCCGACATCGGTGGGCGGCGGCGCATCAGCAGCGCCAGCGCCGGCATCGTCAGCGCGCACACCACGGCGATGCCGATGTAGGTGGCGCGCCAGCCGTGCGCCTCGACGAAGTGCTGGACGAACGGCGGCCAGATCGCGCCGGCGAAGTAGTTGCCGCTGGCGCAGACGGCGACGGCGATGCCGCGGCGCCGCGCGAACCACAGCGACGTGTCGGCGACGAGCGGCGCGAACGTCGCCGAGCTGCCGAGGAAGCCGAGCAGCACGCCGTGGACGATCGCGAAGGAGACGATGCCGCGCGAGAACGCCGCGGCGACGAAGCCGAGCACGAGACCGACCGTGCCGAGCAGGATCACCTTCATCACGCCGTGCCGGTCGGCGAGCCGCCCCATCCAGACGCCGCCGATGCCGAAGCCGACCATCAGCAGCGTGTACGGCAGCGACGCATCGGCGCGGGCGACGCCGAACTCGGCCTGCACCGACGGCAGCACCACCGAAACGACGTACATCGCGCCGCTGCCGATCGTCATCAGCGCCAGTGCGGCGGCCAACCGCAGCCAGGCGTCGCGCGAGTCGACGGCGGAGACCGGCGCCCGCTCGTCGTGGTCGCGTGGGGAGACCGTGACCTCGCGCATCGCGCGATTGTCGATGCGGCGCTACGATGGCCGTGCCGTGCCCGAAAAGATCCTCGCTGCCCTTGTCGTCGCCGCCTGCGCGGTGCTGCTGGTGCGGCTCGTCCTGGGTGCCGACCTCCGGGCCCGCCTCGACGCGGCGCTGCGCCGCTTCTGGTCGGGCACCCGCCGCTGGAGCCGCGACACCGTCTCCCGCCCCGCCGCCGAACGCCGCGCGAAGCGCGCCGCCGACGAAGCGATCCGCCGCGCCAGCCATGGCTCCTGGGACGGCAATGTCTTCAGGCCCGACAACTTCGGTCGCCGCCGCGGCGACAGGAAGGCCGACGACAAGCGCCGTCGCGACCTGCACTGACGCGCTGAAGGCGCCCGCAGCGCGTCAGGCTCGCAACGTCCGGTTGAAGAAGTCGACGGTGCGCTTCCAGGCCAGCGCGGCAGCGGCCGCTTCGAAGCGCGGCGTGGTGTCGTTGTTGAAGCCGTGCTGCGTGTTCGGGTACGTGAACGCCTCGAAACGTTTCCCGGCCAGCTCCAGCGCTTCTTCGTACGGGGTCTTGGTCCCGTTGACGAAGTCATCCTTCGAGGCGTACATCATCATCAGCGGGGCCTGGATCGCCTTCACGCGATCGAGCTGCGGCGCCGGTCCATAAAAAGGCACCGCGGCCGACAGGTTCGGCAACCGCGTGGCGAGGTAGTTCGTCATGCCGCCACCCCAGCAGAAGCCGACCGCGCCGAACCTGCCGTTGCCGCCCGGCACGCCTTCGAGGTACTTGGCGGCGGCGACGAAATCCTCGCGCGTCTTGGCCTGGTCGAGCTTGCCGAACAGCTCGCGCGCGGCGTCCTCGGTGCCCGGGTATCCGCCCAGCGGGAACAGCGCATCCGGCGCGAAGGCGATGAAGTTGTCGAGCGCCAGGCGCCGGGCGATGTCCTCGATGTGCGGGTTCAGGCCCCGGTTCTCGTGGCACACGAGCACCAGCGGCAATCCCTTGGTGACGTCGCCCTGCGGCGGCGCGCTCGCCGGCCGCACCAGATAGCCGCGCGCCGTGCCGTAGCCCTGCGGCGAGGGAAACTCGATCGTCCTCGCCTTGATGCGGGCATCGGTCTTCGAAACGACCTCGGCAGCGGCGAAGTTCGGCGAGAGCGCCGCCAGCATCCCCGCCGCCGTCGCGCCGCCGACCGCGAACTTCGACGCGCCGTCGAGAAAGCCGCGCCGGTCGATCCTGGAGTGAACGTAGTCGTCGAAAAGTCGGAGGACTTCCGGGGGGAAGTCGGCGGCGGTGGCTCGGGATCGTCTGTTGCCGATCATGGCGTTTCCGTAAAGGTGCGGAGGCGACGTGACCAGTCTGCCTCAATCGGCTGAACTCCCTCCCTTGCAAGGTTGTTCACGCGCCCGACACAAACAGCAACCCCTGCAACACCGCAGCCACGGGTATCGTCCGGGCTTCGTTGGAACTGTTCCACCGACGCCGGAGTCGCGCTTGAGCCCAGCACCCACCCCGCCCTCGAGCGACGCCATTGCGGCTCGCCTTGCCCGTGTCACGCTCCTCATGTCGCTCGTCGCGGCGCTCGCTGCCTGCGGTGGAGGTGGTGGCGGTGGCAACAACACTGCTCCGTCGCCCCCGCCGCCCCCGCCTCCGTCGAGCGGTCCGTACACGATCACGGGCGTCGCGACCTACGTCTCGGTGCCGTCGAGCTCGAGCGGCAGCCTCAACTACGCCGCCTCGACCGACAAGCCGATCCGCGGCGCCACCGTGCAGCTGCTGTCGAGCAACGGCACCGTCCTCGCGACGACGACGACCAGCACGGCCGGCGCCTACAGCGTCTCGCTGCCGACCTCGCAGGCGGTCATGGTCCGGGTCCGCGCCGAGATCAAGCGCACGGGCACGACGACCGGCGACCGCGACATCCAGATCGTCGACAACACCGGTGGCAACGCACTCTACGTGCTCGACTCGACGGCCTTCACCCCGACCGCCGACACGATGCAGAACGTGCGCGCGGCGTCGGGCTGGGGCGGCAGCAGCTACACCAGCACCCGCGCCGCCGGGCCCTTCTCGATCCTCGACACCCTCTATTCGGCGCAGGCGAAGATCGAGAGCGCGGCGCCGGTGAGCCTGCCGACGCTGAAGGTCTACTGGAGCGTGAACAACAAGCCCACGTCGCCCTTCAACGCGGCCACCGGCGCCGTCATCACGTCGTTCTTCACGGTCACCGGCGGCGTGCGCTCGCTCTACCTGCTGGGCGCCGCCGACACCGACACCGACGAGTACGACACCCACGTCGTCGCCCACGAGTTCGGCCACTACCTGCAGAACGCGATCTCGCGCGACGACAGCGTCGGCGCCTCGCACGGCTCCGGCGACAAGCTCGACGCGCGGGTCGCGTTCTCCGAGGGCTGGGGCAACGGCTGGTCGGGAATCGCCCTCGGCAGCCCGATCTATTCCGATTCCTTCGGCCCCGGCCAGTCGCGCGGCTTCAACCTCGACGTGAGCCAGCCGGCGACGGGCGCCGACCGCGGCTGGTACTCCGAGACGACGTCGCAGTACCTGGTCTGGTCGTCGAACGCGGCGGCTGGCTTCGCGCCCATCTACACCGCGCTGACCGCGCTCAGGACATCACCCGCCTACACCACGCTCTACAACTTCGGCACGGCGCTGAAGGCCGCCACCGCGGCCGACATCACGGGCCTCTACGCGTCGCAGAACATCGTCCTCGCCGACGCGTTCGGCACCGGCGAGACCAACAACGGCGGCAACGCGGCGAACCTGCCCGTCTACAAGATCCACGCCGCGGCGGCCGGCGTCGCGCAGAACTACTGCGTGCGCGCCGAGAACGACTCCGGCAACGACGGCAACAAGCTCGGCGAGTACGTCTACATCCGCTTCAGTGTCGCCGCCGGAACGCACACGCTGACCGTGACGCGCACCTCGTCGACGACCACGCCGACCGACCCCGACTTCGTGCTCCTCACCTCCGCCGGGGCGAAAACGAGCGCCGAGTCCAGCACCGACAACCTGGAAACGCTCTCGATCGCCCTGCCAACCGGCACCCACGCGATCGCGTTGAGCGACTTCAAGCTCACGTTCAACGGCACCAGCTGCTTCGACTTCAAGGTGGACTGAGATGGACCGCAACCTCGCACTCGCTCGCCGCCTCGCCTCGCGTTTCGTCACGGCCGGCCTGGTCGGCAGCGCCACGGCCCTCGCGCTTCCCGCGCACGCCGACGGCACGCCCGCCGCCAAGGCGGCGACCGCCGCCGGACGGGCCGCACCCGCCAGGCCCGCGGCCTGGATCGACCCCGGCCCGGTCAAGCCCAACGGCTCCGGCATCCGCCTGCGATACACCGTCGCATCGGGGCTGCAGCCGGGGCAGACCGCCATCGTCCAGCTCGAGTTCAGCGGCGTGCGCAGCGAAGGTGCCCGCGCCGAATGGCGGGCGCCGGTCGGCACGGCGGTGTCGTCCACGCAGCTCGGCAACATCAGCTCGATCTCGCTGCCGCGCGGCCAGAGCACCGTCGTCTCGCTGCAGGTCACGCCTTCGGCCGACGGCATGGCCTACCTCGACGTCTTCACCACCCAGGGCGGCCGCGGCACGGCGCAGTCGGTGCCGATCGCGGTCGGCAGCGGCAAGGTGCTGCTGCAGCAGGAAGGCGTGACCAAGGTGACGCCGTCGGGCGAGAAGGTGATCTCGCTGCCGTCGACGCCGAGGTAGGGGCGACGCGAGTGCGAGGTCTTGACGCGCGCCGGCTACGCTCGATTCGGCGCGGTCCTCGCGCAGCAGCGATCGCACTTTGACCGGCAGACGCCGGAGAAGTGAACGGCGGGCGTCGGCCCCTCAGACGAGCGCCGCATCGATCTGACCGCGCACATCCAGTCCATCACGTTCCCTGACCAGGGTCGCGAAGAGGCAACGGCCCGCGCTCGCGTGAGCCCAGGCCTTGCCGACCTCGTCCTTCTCGATCTCGCGCGGCTGTGCGCCCAGCGGGCCCTTGTACTCAGCGACGAAGATGCGGCCGTCGTTCAGCTCGCAGACGAAGTCGGGGAAGAAGCGGTTGCGCGACGTCGGCAGCCAGAAGCCGGGGTCGCGGTCGAGGTTGCGCACCCAATGCCTGATCTTCTCGTGGCCATCGAGCGCCACCGCGCACTGAAATTCCTCGCCGCGATCCTTCAGCGCCGCGGGCACCGGATAGAAGTGTTTGCCAAATCGCATCCGCCCGTCGTAGCGCCGGTTGGCGGGGACGGGATAGACGTCGGGCTCGAAGCGGAAGGCCTTGGCGTCGTCGACGACGATCGGCCATTCGCCGCCGAGCACGAACTGGTTGAACGCGGTGGTGCACCGCCGGTCGCGAATCTCGGCGATGCGCTGGGCGAGCTTGTCGACCAGACGCTGCTGGTGCCGGGCCAGTTGCTCGAGCGGGACGTGCTGCGCGTAGATCAGGTGCCGGATCGTCGCCAGGACGAAGGCGCGCAGATGCGCGGGCGTGATGTCGATCGCGGCGCTTCGCGACGGCCGCTGCAGCTCGTCGGCCAGCCAGCGTGCGAGGTCGTCCTCGCCGAAAGCGGCGCCGACACCGCCGAGGGCGAGCTGCGAGACGTCGCCGCGTCGAACCGCCAATCGCTGCCCATCGAGGTCGAGCTCCCAGACGTCGGCCTGCTCAATCATCACGAAGCCCGGCAGCAGGACCGGCTCGGCGAGCAGATCGAGGCCGACATGATCGAGCACGTCTTCGCGCTCCACCAGCCGCAACTCCGTCTGCTCGCCAGCACCGACACGGCGGGCGAGTCGCGGTACGGGCGCGAAGACGGCACCGCGATGCGCCGGCGCTTCGGCTGCCGTGACGAGCGCGTTGTGCCGCTCGATCGACGTTTTGACCTGCTCCTTCTGCTTGCCGCGCTGCGCGCCGATCAACGCCTCGGCTAGCGTGTCGCCGACAGCGCCATTCACCCGTACCCGCCGTCGTTCGCCGTCGCTCGTGATGGTCGCCGTACCAGCCTCGACGGCGCTCGTCACCGCGGGCGAAAGCGGCCTTGCCGCAGGGACGTCGACCACGATCGCAGGGAGCGCCGGTTCGCTGAACAGCGGTCCGTCGTCGCCGAGCGGGAGCGGCACCTGCGGCGCGATCATCGATGCCACGTCGAGCGGCTCGAAGCCCATGCCGTCGATCAGACGGTCGGCTAGGGCGTTCGCCGCCATCCCCGTTTGCGCCTCGGTGACAAAGGCATACGCCTTGTTCAACGCCGGCCGCTCGCGCCTGGCGGCATACGGCATGCGCATGACGCGGCCGAGCAACTGTTCGATCGACGTCGCCGAGCGGATGGCCTGCACCGAACAGAGGACGTAGGCGAACGGACAGTCCCAGCCCTCGCGCAGCGCCTGTACGGTGACGATGAAGCGAACCGGGCAGTCGCGTGCCGACAGATCGAGCCCGTCGAGTTCGCGCTGCGCGCCGGTCGCCACCTTGACCTGGTCTTCGGGCACATGCAGCTCGTCGATTAGATGACGGCGCAACGCGTCGACGTTGACCGGCTCGGTCGCGTTCTGCGCCTGCAGCAGAACGATCGGACGGATGTAGGCGCCGGTCGACGCCTCTTCGTGCTGCGCCTCGCCTTCGAGGGCGCGCTGCATCTGAACCGCATCGAGCACCGCGGCTTGCCAGCCGGCTGTGTGCTCGGCGAGCACGATCGGCAGCTTGATCATGTGCTCGGCCTGCAGCTCCTGCGCCGAGACGTGATACAGCACGTTCGTTCTCTTTGCCACCGGCGTGGCCGTCAGCTCGAGCACGACCGAGGGCGCGAGTCGCCGCAGCGCGGTGAAGCTCTGCTCCGTCTGCGTGTTGTGCGCTTCGTCGACGATCAGGTACGGCCGACGCAACGCCAGCCAGTTCGCCAGCGACCAGCGCGGCTGGCCGACGAATCGCGCGAGCAGTTCGCGCCCGGCGTCGCCGGCCACCACATCCGCTTCGGTCACGAGCGCGTCTGGCACGCCTTCGAGTCGGGCGAGCGCCGCTGTGCCGACACCCCGAAAATGCGGCTCGAACGCTTCCGAGAACGCGTAGACGTTGCGCCCGCCGACCCGCTCGACGCGAAAGCTCTGAATCGTGGCGACGACCACCACTGCGTTCGCATCGAAGTCGTGCGGCGACAGTGCGGCGACCTCGTCGAGTTCGCACACACGAACCGTGTCGCCCACGCCGGCAGCAAGCGCGGCGCGGAACGGATGATCGGCGCGCGACAGCGCCGCCAGCGTCTGCGCGCGGATGGCGTCGCTCGGCACCAGCCAGATCGCCAGCGCTTTGGGACCCGACAGCGGTGGCCAAACGGCTGCGACGCGGCCGATCGCGTGCGCCGCGAGCAGCGTCTTGCCGCCGCCCGTTGGAATGCGCAGGCACACGCACGGCACGTCGTCGAAGGGAACAGCGTTGTACCCATAGCCAGTCTGCGCCTCGAACGCGGCCTTGGCGCCGGCGATGCTGGCGGCACGCAGAAAGTCACTGAGTTCGTCGAGCGCCTGCTCCTGGTAACGCTTGAGGGCGAAAGCGGGCATGGCGTCAGCGGCCGCGCCAATAGCCGGGGCGGCGGGACTGATGCGCGACGGCGATCACACGAATCGCATCGGAGCGAACTTGATACACGACGCTGAACGGGAAGCGGCTCAACACGCATCGCCGCGTGCTGCGCGTCATCACCTGGTACAGCTTCGGCTCATGGGCGATGGGCGAAGTGCTGCTTGAACTGCCTCCGCGAACTTCCGACCCAGAGCGCCATCGACGTCGGCGTAGCGGCGCTGCGCGTCGGCAGCCTCTTCCAGAGCCTCGTCGACAATCTCGAGTTGCATCAAAGACCGAGGGTCGTCTTCACGGTCTCCCACGGAAAGACCTTCATGTGGCCCGCTTCGATTGCATCGACGCGCCGTTCGACTTCCACCTTCCATGCCTCTTCGACGCCTGGATCGACAGGGTCCAGCATGGACTGAAGGCGCTCGACGAGGAGGAGCCGGTCTTCGGGAGACAGGCGCTCGGCTTGCGCCACGAGATCATCCAAGGTGGTCGACATGTCAGCTCCTGGCAGCGGATGGACGCAAGACAAAGCTTACCGCGGCACCGCGTGCGGCAGTTGACGAAAGACGATGCCTTCGGCGTCGAGCCGCTCCGGCCGAGACGGCACGCCTCGCCGTACACGACCCTCGGCCCGTCGTGCCAGCAGCACTCGCGCATCGCATCGAGCACGGCGCCGGTGAGCACGTTGCCCGACACCGGCCGTCGGTCGCCAAGGATGCCGTTGAACAGCAGGTAGATCGCCGTTTCCTCGTGCACGCCGAGCAGCGGCGTGGGAGCGCGGGTCACGGCGGGCTCGCGCGCCGAGCCGGTCTCGCGCATCCAGATGAACGCGGCGAGGTCGGCAAAGCGCACGTCGGGGTGGATGTCGCCGGTGGAATCGAACAACGGTGCGCCGAGCGACACGAAGCGAAAGCCGCCGCCGCCTTTCCAGCCGATGGCCTCGCTGACGCCGCCCTGCTCACCGGCGACGACCTTTTGCAGCCGCGGCAGGCAGTGCGTGACCGCGTGCTCGCCCATCTCGATGCCGATCCAGCGGCGGCCCATCTTGTGCGCGACGGCGGCGGTGGTGCCGGAGCCGAGGAAGGAGTCGAGGATCAACTCGTCGGTCTCACTCGCCACTTCAAGAATTCGGCGCAACAACGCCTCTGGCTTTGGTGTACCGAAAGCAACCTCGGCGCTAAAGATTGCCTTTACTTCGGCTTTCGACGTACGGTTGCTTCCAACTTCCGAGTGCGTCCAGATTGTCTCCGGCGGGCGGCCCGTGCCGGAATCCGCGTAGATCCGAAAATAGGCGCTCCAGCCTTTGCGACCTTCTCGCCACTCGATACGAGTCGACTCCGCGGCGACCTTCTCACGACTCCAGCGCCACGCGCCATCACTTTCATCCGTCCTGGTTGGAAAAACAGTCGTTCCGTCTGGTGCTTCGAGGCCGAAGAACAGGTTGGGCCTTGCTTCACGTGAATCCCCCTGACCACCCATCGCTCGAAGCGGCTTCAGGTAGTACCGTCTTTCGTCCTCGTCAATCTTGTCGTAGTGCGAAGCTGTCTCTGCTACCAAGCGCTTCAGGCCGAATCGGTCGGCGCTTCGAGCAAATACATGCAGATGGTCATGCCGCGAAGAGAACCCCTGAGAGTCCATCTTTGGACTGTCTGACTTTTCCCAGATCACATTCGCGACGAAGTTCTTCCGCCCGAACACCTCATCCATCAACACCTTGAGGTAGTGCCCCTCGTGGTCGTCGATCGTCACCCAGATCGAGCCGTCCTCGCGCAGGAACTCGCGCAGGAGTTGCAGGCGCGGCAGCATCATCGTCAGCCACGCCGAGTGCTCGAGGTTGTCGTCGTAGTGCTCGAAGGCGCTCTTCGTGTTGTAGGGCGGGTCGATGAAGATGCACTTCACGCGACCGCGATAGAACGGGAGCAACGCCTTGAGCGCCTCGAGGTTGTCGCCCTCCACGAGCAGGTTGCCACCGCCCGCGTCGCCGAATACGCCGCCCGCGTCGTGCGGCCGCAGCACACGCGTCGGCACGCGATCGGCCACGCGAAAGGCGGCGTCCCGGTTCAACCAGTCGAGTGTCGGCATCGGTTGGCTCGCTAGCGCAGCAGCTCGAGCTCGAAACGCTTGCGGCCGTTGATGCGATAGACGCCGAAGTCGGCGACATCGAAGGTCGCGATGCGGCTGATGCCGCTCGACTCCGCGAGCCAGACGAGCGCGAGGTCGGCCCAGTCGGGATCCTGGTCGGCGTACTTGCGGAACAGCTCTCCCATGCGGGCGTGTGCGCGGGAATCGAGGTGCTGAATGGACAGGCGGCCGCCCGCTGCCATGCCGGCCAGAGGCGAACGATGACGGGGCGGCAGGAAGAACGCCGTTTCGCTGAGCACGGCCTCGACGGTGTGCAGTTCGCCGCGATACGCCGCCAACCATCGCACGACCTCGTCATGCCGAGGGTCGTCGAGCAGATGCAGCGCGACGAGCACCCCGGTGTCGAGCAGGACGCGGTGTTTCGTCAAGCGCGCTCACGCGCGAGGCGGGCCCGCACGCGCTCGCGCACGACTTCCTTGGTCGCGCTTCGACCGTCGCCCACGGCACAACCGATCAAGCCCGCACGCTCGAACGCCTCGTAGTTTTCGCTGACCTCGGCAGGCGCCGGGTGGCGCGAAGCACGGGCTGTGAGGTACTCGACAAGCGCCTCCTGGACGACGTGGCTCTTGGTGACGCCGCGCTCGCCGCTGTAGCGCTCGAGCGCCGATTCGAGGGCAGTGTCGAGGCGAACGGTGAGCGTCATGGCGCATCCAATACAGAAGCGCCGATTGTATTACACCGTCACTCGATCGCCTTCACCATCTCCTCGACCACCTTCTTCGCGTCGCCGAAGACCATCATCGTCTTGTCCATGTAGAACAGCTCGTTGTCGAGGCCGGCGTAGCCCGCGGCCATCGAGCGCTTGTTGACGATCACGGTCTTGGCCCTCGAGGCCTCGAGGATCGGCATGCCGTAGATGGCGCTGCCCTTGGTGTGCGCGGCAGGGTTCACCACGTCGTTGGCGCCGAGGATGATCGCCACGTCGGCCTGGCCGAACTCGGCGTTGATGTCCTCCATCTCGAAGACCTGGTCGTACGGCACCTCGGCTTCGGCGAGCAGCACGTTCATGTGCCCCGGCATGCGGCCCGCCACCGGGTGGATCGCGTACTTCACCGACACGCCCTTCTCGATCAGCTTGGTCGCCAGCTCCTTGACGGCGTGCTGCGCGCGGGCCACGGCGAGGCCGTAGCCCGGGACGATGATCACCGTCTCGGCGTTGCCGAGCACGAACGCGGCGTCGTCGGCGCTGCCGCTCTTGACGGGGCGCTGCTCGCCCTTCGGGCCGGCCGCCGTTGTCGCGTCGCCCCCGAACCCGCCGAGGATGACGTTGAAGAACGAGCGGTTCATCGCCTTGCACATGATGTAGCTCAGGATCGCGCCCGAGCTGCCGACCAGAGAGCCGGCGACGATGAGCATCGCGTTGTTCAGCGAGAAGCCGATGCCGGCCGCGGCCCAGCCCGAGTAGCTGTTGAGCATCGACACCACGACCGGCATGTCGGCGCCGCCGATCGGGATGATGATCGTCACGCCGAGCACGAAGCCGAGTGCGCAGATCAGCGCGAAGTCGAGCGCGCTTCCCGAGTGCCAGAAGCCGAACAGGAAGAACAATGCCGCGAGCCCGAGCACGGCGTTGAGCGGATGCTGGCCCCTGAAGGTCACGGGCGCGCCCTGGAAGAGGCGGAACTTGTAGCTGCCCGAGAGCTTGCCGAAGGCGATGACCGAGCCGGAGAATGTGATCGCGCCGATGAAGGCGCCCAGGCCCAGCTCGATGCGATTGCCGCCGGGGATCGAGCCACCGGGAACGGTGATGCCGAAGGCCTGCGGCTCGGCGACGGCGGCGATGGCGATGAACACCGCCGCCAGGCCGATCATGCTGTGGAAGAACGCCACCAGCTCGGGCATCTTCGTCATCTCGACGGTGCGCGCGCGGTACGCGCCGTAGCCACCGCCGACGACGAGGCCGACCAGCACCCAGCCGAGCCCGAGCGCGGAGTTGCCGGACAGCTTCCAGATCAGCGCTGCCGTCGTCAGCACGGCGATGGTCATGCCGACCATGCCGAACAGGTTGCCGCGGATCGACGTCGTCGGGTGCGAGAGGCCCTTCAGCGCCTGGATGAAGCAGACGCTCGCGACCAGGTAGAGCAGCGTGACGAGATCGAGGCTCATGTCGCCTTCTTCTCCGCGCTGGCCGGCTTCGCCGGCCGATCCTTCTTGCGGAACATCTCGAGCATTCGCCGCGTGACGAGGAAGCCGCCGAAGATGTTGACCGCAGCGAGCGCGACGGCGAGCGTTCCCATCGTCTTGCCGACGAAGCCTTCGGTCAGCGCCGCCGCCAGCATCGCGCCGACGATGACGATCGCCGAGATCGCGTTGGTCACGGCCATGAGCGGCGTGTGCAGCGCCGGCGTGACGGTCCACACGACGTGGTAGCCGACGTAGATCGCCAGCACGAAGATGATCAGGTTGATGACGGTGTGGGAGACGACTTCCATGGCGATTCCTGGCGTTACTTGCGCTTGACTTCGCCACCCTGCGTCATCAGGCAGGCGGCGACGATGTCGTCGTCGATCGGCACGTTGAACGTGCTTTCCGTGGTGAGCACGAGCTTGAGGAAGTCGAGCACGTTGCGGGCGTAGAGCGACGACGCGTCGGCGCCGACCCTCGCCGCGAGGTTGGTCTCGCCGACGATCGTCACCCCATGCACGACGACGGTCTCGTCGGCCACCGACAGCGGGCAGTTGCCGCCCTCCCCGTCGGGGCCGCGGCCGGCGGCGAGGTCGACGATCACCGACCCCGGCTTCATGCTCTTCACCATGTCCTCGGTGACGAGCACCGGTGCCGCCCGGCCGGGGATCAGCGCCGTCGAGATCACGATGTCGGCCTGGGCCACGCGCCTGGCAACCTCGACCTTCTGCCGGTCTAGCCAGCTCTGCGGCATCGCCTTCGCGTAGCCGCCGGTGCCCTCGGCCGCTTCCTTCTCCTCGGGCGTCTCGTACGGCACGTCGATGAACTTGCCGCCGAGCGACTCGACCTGCTCCTTCACGCTCGGCCGCACGTCGCTCGCCTCGATGACGGCGCCGAGCCGCTTGGCGGTGGCAATCGCCTGCAGGCCGGCGACACCGACGCCGAGGACGACGACGCGCGCGGCCTTCACGGTGCCGGCCGCCGTCATCAGCATCGGGAAGAAGCGCTGGTAGCGGTCGGCCGCCACCATCACCGCCTTGTAGCCGGCGATGTTGGCCTGGCTCGACAGCACGTCCATGCTCTGCGCGCGCGTGGTGCGCGGCGCGGCCTCGAGGGCGAAGCTCGTGAGGCCGGCGCCGGCGAGCGCGTCGAGGCCGGCGCGGTCGAACGGATTGAGCATGCCGACGAGGAAGGTGTCGGGCTTCATCAGCGCGAGTTCGTCGGCCGACGGAGAACGGACCTTGAGGACGAGGTCGGCGCCGAACGCTCCCGGCCGGTCGACGATCTCGACGCCCGCCGCCTCGTACGCCGCGTCGGTCACGCTCGCGGCGACGCCGGCACCCGACTCGACACGCAACGTGTGGCCCTGCGCCTTCAGCTTCTTCGCCGTCTCCGGCGTCATGGCGACGCGCGTCTCGCCGGCCGCCGTCTCTCGCGGCACCCCGATCAACATGGGACTCCTCTCCTCGCTCGGTCACCCGTCGTTCGCTTGGAGCTTAACGCACCGTCGTGGGCGGCCGCGAGAGGACAATCCGCAAGCGATGACTCCCCCGCACGACGGCCGCTGGAAGCCGAACGTCACCGTCGCTGCGATCGCCAGCCGCTGGCGCAACGGTCGCGTGGAGTACCTGCTGGTCGAAGAGGAAACCGCCGACGGCCTGCGGCTGAACAACCCCGCTGGTCACCTCGACCCCGGTGAATCGCCGGCCGCTGGCGCGGTTCGCGAGGCCCTGGAGGAGACCGCCTGCCCGTTCGAGCCGACCCACCTCGTCGGCGTCTACCTGCTCGAGCCGGCGGACCGCGTCGGCGTTGCCACCTACCTGCGCTTCGCGTTCGCCGGCTCCGTCGACGCGCCCCTTCCAGGGCGCGTGCTCGATCCGCCGGTCGTGCGCATCCTCTGGCTCACGCTCGACGAGTTGCGCGGCTGCCGCGAGCGGCATCGCAGCTCGCTCGTCCTGCGCTGCGTCGAGGACGCCGCCGCCGGACGGTCGTATCCGCTCGACGCCGTCACGCACATCGCGCCCGACGGCCTGGCATGACAACGGCGCTGGGGCGGATCAGCGCCTGGGCCCGCGGCATCAAGCGCGATGCGGTCGCCGTGTGGTTCGCCGCACGCGACCCGAAGACACCGTGGCCCGCGAAGGTCCTGGCGATGGCCGTCGCCGCCTACGCGCTGAGCCCGATCGACCTGATCCCGGACTTCATTCCCGTCCTCGGCTACCTCGACGACCTGATCATCGTTCCGCTCGGCCTGATGCTGGTCATTCGCCTCCTGCCCGCCGACGTGCTCGCACAGGCCAGGGCCAGCGCGGCCGCCCTCCTTGCGCGGCCACGCAGCGTCGTCGCCGCGGCTTGCGTGGTCGCCGCCTGGCTCGCGGGTGCGGCAGCGTTCGGGTACTGGCTGCTTCGCCGCTGACCGCGGCGCATCGGCACATCACGGCATCATCCCCGGTCACATGGACGCGCCACGCATCCTGATCGTCGAGGACGACTTCTCGATCGCCAGCAACCTCCACGTCTATCTGGAGCGGCACGGCTTCGCGATCGACGTCGCCTACTCGGGGCACGCGGCGCTGCACCGTGTCAGCGTCGATCGCTACGACTGCGTGCTGCTCGACATCGGCCTGCCGGGTCTCGACGGGCACACCCTGCTGCGCCGCATGCGAGAAGAGCTCGCCCTGACGACGCCCGTTCTCGTCGTCTCGGCGCGCAGCGACCTGTCCGACAAGCTCGCCGGCTTCGGCCACGGCGCCGACGATTACCTCACCAAGCCGTTTGCGCTGGCCGAGGTCGAGGCACGCGTGCGCGCACTCCTGCACCGCGCCGGCGCGCCGTCGCGCGACGCCGGACGGCGCGTGGGCGAGCTGCGCTTCGACCCGGCGGCGCACGAGGCACGAGTGGGCGACAGGCCGGTGCGCCTGACGCCGAAAGCCGCCAAGCTGCTCGAGCTGCTGACGCGGCAGGTGGGCAAGCTGGTGAAACGGTCGGACATCGAAGCGGAACTCTGGAGCGAAGGGCCGCCGCATCCCGATGCGCTGCGCGCACAGGTGCACAACCTCCGGCGCACCCTGTCGGAAGCGGGCTTCGACGGCCTCGAGACCGTGCACGGCGTCGGCTACCGGATCACCGACCGGCGCGGTGTGCAGCCGTGACCGAGCAGCGCCGGCCCCTGACCCAACGCGTGATCCGTGCGGTCACCGGCACCGCGGCGCTTCTGCTCGGGATACTCGCCGCGCTCGCGTACATGGCGATGCACACGCAGGAGGACGAGCTGACCGATCGGCTTCTCAACGCGGAGGTGCACCAACTCGACACGCTGATCGTCAAGCCCGGGTTGATGCCGGTCGGCGTGCTGCACGCGGCGCCCAACGTCAACGCCTATCTCACGCGCGGTGAAGAAGGCAAGGCCGAGCTTCCGGCAGAAGTGAGGGAGTTGCCGATCGGCCTGCACATCATCGAGCCGCCGGGCCGTGAGTGGCACGTTGCCGTGACGGACACGCCCGACGGTCAACTCACCGTCGTCGTCGACGGCACCGACGCCGAGACGCGGGTGCGTCAGTTCGGATACACCTTGCTCGCGTTGTGGCTGGTCTGCGTCGGCATCACGGCGCTGATCGCGCGCAGCATCGCTGCCGCCGCGGTGGCGCCCGTCGTCGAAGCCACCCGGGCCATCGCGCGGTTCGCGCCGGCCCGCGCCGACGACACGCCGTCGCAGGCCGACGAGGCGACCTTGCTCATCGAGACCTTCAACCGCTTTCGCGACGGTGCCGACGAGACGGTCGCACGCGAACGGGAGTTCGCCGCCAACCTCGATCACGAGATCCGGACGCCCCTGACCCGGATCAGGACCGATGCGGAGCTGCTCGCCATCGACCTGCCGGCCGCCTCGGCGCAGCGTCGCCGGCTGATGAACATCGTCGGCGCCGTCGACGAGATCATCGCCACCAGCCGATCGACGCTCACGTCGGCCCGCGGCTCGGTGGTCAGCCGCGAGCCGGTCGACCTGTCGGAGTGCCTCGCCGGCATCCGGGACACGCTCGGCGATCGCGCCGCCGCTCGCGGCGTGCGCATCGTCATCGACGTCGAACCGGGACTGGAGGTGCAAGCCGACCGGCAGGCGCTGCTCACGGTCTGTCGCAACATCGTTCGCAACGCGATCGACCACGCGGCGCCCGCCACGCTGCGCATCGCCGCGCGGGCGGGAGGCATCCGCTTCGAGGACGACGGCCCGGGCGTCGAACCGGCCGCGCTGCCGCATCTGTTCGAGCGTTACTACCAGGGCCACCGCGTCGACGAGGGCGTTGCGGCGCCCGCCGTTCGGCGCGGCCTGGGCCTGGCCATCGCCAGGCGAATCTGCGATCTGCAGGACTGGGAGATCCGCGTCGACTCGCCCGTCCGGGACGGCCGCGGCACGCGATTCGAGATCGCCTTCGGCGACTCCGGCGCGTGGGCCGCCCCGGCGACGGACGATCAGGAGACGGTCGTCCAGTAGCCCTCGGGCCGCGCGAAGACGAGGTCGGCCGCGCGGCTGGCGCCGACGGCCTTGCGGTCGCCCTTCATGTGATCCATGAACTCGCCGAGCGACGAGTTCACGAGGACGTGCTCGGCGGTGCGGCCGATGCCCCGGCCGATGTCGTGGGAGCGATGGCCGCGGGCCTCCTGCCTGCGCCGGACCACGTCGAAGAGATAGGAGTCGTGGAACTCGTCCTCCTCGAACAGGAGGTCGCGGATGTACATCGCCTCGAGGTCGGCCAGCAACCTGCGGGTGGCGGGATGGCGAAGGTTGTAGGCGACGAAGCCGCATTCGGAATGTGTGCCGTCGCGCGCGAGGTAGCCGACGAAGCAGTCGCGCGGTACGAACGACTCGAGCCGATCGGCGGTCACGTCGGCAAAACAATGCGTGTCGGCGTCGATCCAGACGAGGACGTCGGCGGTACAGCGTCGCGCCGCATGCGCGACGGCGAACACCTTGTGCGCGAAGGTCACGGCGTCCCATCGATAGCCGAGCACCTTGCGCCACGGACGCACGTCGATTCCACCGCCGGGCCGGCGCAGGCCGAATCTGGGGTTCAACCTCGGCAGTCGGCTACGCCCCCGGGCATAGGCATCGTCGCAGTGCCGGTGCTTGAACGCCGCCAGGTTCGGCGAGGCCTCGATCAGGTCGGTCTCGACGACCTGGTCGGCGAGCTGCGGCGCCAGCGTGTAGCCCTCCGTGTAGACGTGCAGCGGCACGTTCTTCGGCCAACCGGTCAGGTAGGTCTCGACCATCCGCCTGCCGTAGAGCTCGAAGCCGGCAGCATGGCAGGTCGTCACCGCCGCGAAGCTTCTCGGTGCCGCAGCGAACGCGTCCATCGTCACGGCTTCAGGACGGCGCGCCGGCACGACCCGCCCGCTGCGGGAACAGGCGCAGCGCGGCGGCGATGAAGACCAGCAGGATCACCGACGCCCGGAGGCGGCTGACGTTCAGGCCGCCACTGGCCGGCGGCTTGTCGAGCAGGTCGCCCAGCGTGGCGCCCAGCGGGCGGGTGAGCACAAACGCGAGCCAGAAGCGCAGCGTCTGCGAGACCGCGGTCGACGCGTAGGCCATCGCCACCACGGCCAGGCCGGCGCCGAAAATCAATGCGCCGTACTCGTAGCCGAGGCCGAGGCGGCCACGGTCCTTTCCGGCGACCCAGTCGCCAAGCGTGGTCGCGGCGACCTTCACGCCAGAAGCCGATCGTCACCGCGGGCAACTTGGTCAAGGCGCCGTCGTGCGGGGCGTGCGCCCGATCGGTCGCGTGGGAGCCGTCATGCATGCGACGACCTTAAGGACCAGGCGTGACGATTCCGTTTGCCTCGACGGCCGCGCGCGATCACGAAAGCATCACGTTCCGGCGACGAACACGCAACGGCGGCGGTCTTAGGGTCAAGACATGCGCTTCGCCATGCCACGCCGAAAGACCGCGCCTCGCGCGGGCATCCGCGGCGCCCTGCTGCTGGCAGCGGCGCTGGCCTCGTTCGACGCCTGCGCCGGTGGCGGCCCGCTCGGCATCGACCACCGTGTCGGCGCCGGCGACGACACCGGCATCTGGCAGCGGCGCAACCAGTTCCTGCTGCAGGATGCTGCCATCGTCGGCGTGCTCGGCCTGGCGCTGTGGGAAGGCGACGGCACGCGGCTCGGCCACACGTCGTGGCAGGCCGCCGACTCGATGCTCATCGGTGCGGCCACCTCGACGGTGCTCAAGGTCGTGTTCAGCCGCACGCGGCCGTCGGAGACCGACAACCCCGGTCGCTGGTTCCAGGGCGCGCGAAACCGCAGCTTTCCGAGCGGCGAGGTCATGCTCGTCACGACGGCCGTCACGCCGTTCGTTCTCGAGTACGCCGAGGAGCACCCCGCCGTCTGGGCGCTCGAGTTGCTGCCCGTCTACGACGCCATCGCCCGCGTCCGGTCGAGAGCCCACTGGCAGACCGACGTGCTCGCGAGCCTGGCCATCGGCACCGGCATCTCCGTGTACGCGCACCAACGCAAGACATCCCTGACGGTGGGCGTGCTCCCGGGCGGGTTCACGGTCGGCTGGAAGACACGCTTTTGACGTCGACCCTCGCCCGCCCCGGCCCCGTTCGCTACGCGCTCGTCCATCTGCTCGCCGTTCCGGTTCTCCTGTTCGCCGCGAGCTGGGCCGTCCAGCACTCGACCCTCGACATGACGGTCGCGCGGTTCTTCGCAGGCAGCGGCACCGAGCCCTTTCCGGCGCGCCGCTGGGCCTGGCTCGACGTCTTCGGCCACCAGAGCGCACGCGCGATCCCGGTGCTGATCGGCGTCCTCGCCTTCACGCTCGGCCTACTCGGTCGACGGGTGTCGGCCGCCGTCGCCCGCCATCGCTGGGCGCTGATCCTGCTCGGGCTGTCGATGCTGCTCGGCTCGCTCGTCGTCGGCGCGATGAAGTCGCTGACGAGCCAGCACTGCCCGATCGACATCCACGAGTTCGGCGGGCTCGTCCCCTACGCGGTCGACCGGGCCAGCCCGTTCTGGGCGGCGAGCCCGTCGCTGGCGGGGCGCTGCCTGCCGAGCGGGCACGCGGCCGGCGGCTATGCGCTGCTCGCGCTCTACTTCGCGGGCTGGGCGGCGGGGCGGCCGGCGTGGCGGTGGGGCGGCCTGGCCGCGGGCATCGTCGCCGGCATCGCCTTCAGCATCGTCCGCATGCTGCAGGGCGCGCACTTCGCCAGCGCCACGCTCTGGTCGGCGCAGGTGCAATGGACGGTCGCCGCGCTGCTGTTCGCGCCGCTGCTGTGCCGCGCGCCGCGCGAGGATTGACGGCGACGGCCGAAGGCGAGCCACCGCGCGCGCTGCGCGCAGCGCCGTAGAAGCGTGCGGTCGTCCGGGCGACCGACAATCCACGGCCGGAGGGAGCAGGCGCTGCCCCCTCGATCCTGTCCTGCCGATCGCCACCCATGAGCGTTTCCATCGCCGACGCTTCCCTGCCGCACCGTCGCACCGGCGCCGTCTGGCCGTGGACGTTGCTGGCGCTCCTCTGGCTCGGTTGCACGATCGGCCTGCGCCCGCTTTCGCTGCCCGAAGAAGGGCGCTACGTCGGCGTCGCGTGGGAGATGCTGCGCTCCGGCGACTGGCTCGTGCCGACGCAGAACGGACTGCCGTTCCTGCACAAGCCGCCCCTCTTCTACTGGCTGACCGCGACCGCGCTCGCGGTGTTCGGGCCGCACCCGTGGGCGGCTCGGCTGGTGC
>JBBSUK010000003.1:0-69053 GCA_038234975.1 Burkholderiales bacterium | reverse complement strand
CAGCTCGACGATCGTCTTCGCCATCTCCTCGACGATCACCGGCGCCACGCCTTCCGAAGGCTCGTCGAGAAGCACCAGGTGCGGCTGGCCCATCAACGTGCGCGCCACCGTGAGCATCTGCTGCTCGCCGCCGCTCATGCGTCCACCGGGCCGATCGGGCATCGCGCCGAGGTTCGGGAACAGCGCGTAGAGACGCTGCTCGGTCCATTCGGGCGCGCCGTCGCGCGGCGGCTGGCGCGCCACGTCGAGGTTCTCGCGCACGGTGAGTTCGGTGAACACGCGCCGGTCTTCCGGCACCCAGCCGAGGCCGAGGCGGGCGATCCGATACGGCGCCAGGCGCGAGATGTCGGATCCCCTGAACCGCAAGGTGGCCGCCCGGCGCGACACGAGGCCCATGATCGCCTTCATCGTCGTCGACTTGCCGGCGCCGTTGCGGCCCACCAGTGCCACGCATTGGCCGGCCGTCACGCCGAGCGAGACGCCGAACAGGATCTGCGCGCGGCCGTACCACGCGTCGAGGCCGGCGACGTCAAGCATGCGCACCCTGCGCCGTCTCGAACGTCGTGCCGCCGCCAAAATAGACCTCCCGCACGCTGGGATCGACACGCACCTCGGCCGGCGTTCCCTCCGCGATCAGCTCGCCCCGAGCCAGCACGATGACGCGATCGGCGTGGGCGAAGACGACATCCATGCTGTGCTCGGTGAAGAGCACGCCGATCCGCCGCTCCCGCGCCAGACGCCTTGCCAGCGCCATCAGCTCGCCGCGCTCGTGCGGACCCATGCCCGCGGTGGGCTCGTCCATCAGCAGCAGCCGCGGCCCGTTCGCGAGGGCGATCGCGAGCTCCAGGCGTTTCACGTCTCCGTAGGCGAGTTCGCTCGCGGCGCGCTCGGCGTCGGCGACGATGCCCACGCTCGCGAGCAACGCCGTCGCCTGGTCGCGGAGCTGCGGACGGGCGGGCCGCCAGAACCGCAGCGTCCGCCGCGCATGCGAGAGCAGCGCGAGCTGCACGTTCTCGACGACGGTGAGCGACGCGAACGTCTGCGCGATCTGGAAGGTGCGGCCGACGCCGAGGCGAAAGACCGCGTCGGCGCGCAGCCGGGTGAGCTCCGTTCCGGCGAGCGTCACCGATCCGGCGTCGGGCACCAGCTGACCGCCGACCATGTTGAAGCAGGTCGTCTTGCCGGCGCCGTTCGGGCCGATCAACGCCAGCATCTCGCCTTCGCGCACATCGAAGCTCACGCCGTCGACGGCGCGCACGCCGCCGAACGACTTTGCCAGCCGGCGGACCTGCAGCAGCGCGTCGCCGCTCATGCCGCACGGCCGCGCAGCACGAGCCGCTTGATGCCACCGGCGACGCCGAGCGGAAAGAGCAGCACCAGCGCGAGCATCACGACGCCGAGCAGCGCCCGCCAGTAGTCCGTCTGCCGCGCCACCGTGTCCTGCAGGATCGTGAACAGCGAACCGCCGACCCACGGCCCCGACACCGACGTGACGCCGCCGAGCAGCACCATCACCAGCCCGTCGACCGATTTGCCGACGCCGAGCGTCTCGGGCGAAATCGTGCCCTTGGCGAACGCGAACAGCGACCCGGCAACGCCCGCCAGCGTGCCGGCGACGACGAAGGCGACCCACTGCAGCCGCGGCACGACGATGCCGATCGACGCGGCGCGCAGCGGCGAGTCGCGCGAGCCGCGCAGCGCGAGGCCGAGCGGCGCGTGCAGCAGCCGCACGAGCAGCGCGCAACCCGCCACGACGAACGCGAGCGTGAGCAGGTAGTACGCGGGCCGGGGAGCGAGCCACGCCGACGGCCAGATGCCGACCAGGCCATTGCTGCCGCCGGTGAGCGCGTCCCACTGGAACACGACCGACCAGACGATCTGCGCGAAGGCCAGCGTGAGCATCGCCAGGTAGACGCCCGACAGGCGCACGCAGAAAGCGCCGCACAGCGCCGCGCCGGCTGCCGCGAGCAGCGGCGCCAGCACGAGCGACGCTTCCATCGGCAGCCCGAGGCCCTTCAGGCACAGCGCCGCGCCGTACGCGCCCAGGCCGAAGTACGCGGCATGACCGAACGAGTGCATGCCGGAGGGGCCCATCAGCACGTGCAGGCTAGCGGCGAACAGCACGGCGATCAGCACGTCGATCATCAGCACGATCGCGTACGGCGACACGCCGTCGAGAAACGCGACGCCGACGAGCAGCACGAGCGCAACCCAGCCGGCGCGACGCCACACCGCCGGCAGCGGCCGCAGCGGCTCCTCGCCTGTCATCGCGCCGCGTGCCGGCGGCTGCGGCTTCCCGAACAGGCCCCACGGCCGCCACACCAAGACCACCGCCATCACCGCGAACTCCGCGACCAGCGTGAGCTTGCTGAGCGGGAATGGTGCACCGAAAAGATCGACGGTGCCGGCGGCGATGCACACCGCCTTGACCATTGCGATCAGCACCGCGGCGACGAAGGCGCCGCCGATCGACCCCATGCCGCCGACGACGACGACCACGAACACCTCGCCGATCAGCGCCAGGTCGAGGTTGAGGTTGGCCGGCTCGCGCGGCATCTGCAGCGCACCGCCGAGCGCGGCGAGCAGCGTGCCGAGCGCGAACACCGACGTGAACAGCCAGCGCTGGTTGACGCCGAGCGCGCCCGCCATCTCGCGGTCCTGCGTGGCGGCGCGCACGAGCAGGCCCCAGCGCGTCTTCGTCAGGAGCGCCCAGAGGACGAGCAGCACGAGCGGGCCGACCGCGATCGAGAACAGGTCGTAGGCCGGAAACGGCAGGCCGAGGACCTCGACCGCGCCCGTCATGCCCGGCGCCTTCGGTCCGAGCAGGTCTTCCGGACCGAACGCCCAGAGCGCCGCGTCGCGGATCACGAGCACGAGCGCGAAGGTCGCGAGCAGCTGGTAGAGCTCGGGCGCGCCATAGAGGCGCCGCAGCACGACGATCTCGACGACGGCGCCGATCGCCGCGACCGACAGCGCCGCGACGATCACCGCTGCCCACCAGCCGAACGCGCCGAGGCCGGTGAGGCGGTCGGTCAGCCACACCGCCACGTAGAGGCCGAGCATGTAGAACGAGCCGTGCGCAAAGTTGACGACGCGGGTGACGCCGAAGATCAGCGACAGCCCGCTCGCCACGAGAAACAGCGCCGATGCGGACGACAGGCCCCCGAGGGCCTGCAGGACGAACGACGCCAGCGTCAATCCGCCGGCCTGAGCTTCTTCACCTCGGCGTCGCTCGGCAGGTACTTCGCGCCGTCGAGGTAGGCGTAGTCGACCATCACGCCCTTCTGCCCTTCGAGCGCGGTCCGGCCGAGGAAGGCGCCCATCGTCGACTGGTGGTCGATGGCGCGGTAGGTGACCTTGCCGAACGGCGTGGTGACGTTCAGGCCCTCGAAGGCGGCGATCAGCTTGTCGGTGTCGGTCGACTTCGCCTTCCTGATGCCGTCGGCGATCGACAGGATCGTCGAGTAGCCGACGACCGAGCCGAGCCTCGGATACTCGTTGTACTTGCGGAAGTAGGCGAGGAAGAACTTCTTGTGGTCCTCGGTCTGGATGCCGTAGTACGGATAGCCGGTGACGATCCAGCCGACGGGCGCCTCGGCCTTCAGCGGCTCGATGTATTCCGGCTCGCCGGTCAGCATGCTCACCACCTCGCGGCCCTTGAACAAGCCGCGCGTGTGGCCCTCGCGAACGAACTTGGCGAGGTCGGCGCCGAACAGCACGTTGAAGATCGCGTCGGGTTTGGCATCGGCGAGCGCCTGCGACACGGCTCCGGCGTCGATGCGGCCGAGCGGCGGCGCCTGCTCGGCGACGAACTCCACGTCGGGCTGCAACTGCTTGAGCTGTGCCTTGAACGTCGCGGCCGCCGACTGGCCGTACTCGTAGTTCGGGTAGACGACCGCCCAGCGCTTCTTCTTCAGCTTCGCGGCCTCGGGTGCCAGCATCGCCGACTGCATGTAGGTGTTGGCCCGCAGGCGGAACGTGTAGCGGTTGCCGTTTTGCCAGGTGATCTTGTCGGTCAGCGGCTCGGCGGCGAGGAAGAAGACCTTCTTCTGCTTTGCGAAGTCGGTGACCGCGAGCCCGGTGTTCGACAGGAAGGTGCCGCAGATGAGCGCCACGCCCTCGCGCGACACGAGCTCCTCGGCGACTCGGACCGCGTCGCCCGGGTTGCCGTTGTCGTCGCGCGAGACCACCTCCAGCTTCTTGCCCAGCACGCCGCCGGCCGCATTGACCTGCTCGACTGCGAGCTCCCAGCCCTTCTTGTACGGCTCGAGGAACGCCGGCTGCGCCTTGTAGCTGTTGATCTCGCCGATCTTGATCGTGGTCTGCGCGTGCACGGCGCCGGTCAGTGCGAACGCGGCCAGCGCAATGCCGGTCTTCAGGGTGTTCTTAAGCGGCATTCGGGTGATCTCCGTGGGAACTGCGGGCAGGCCATGCACCGATCGTGCCGGGGCGGGGTCGTCCGGCGCACGCTACCGCTGGCCGTCGAACTTGGCAATCTCGTTTGCCGCCAGCCCGCCGACGCGTGCGTGCGGTCGCGGTCCGGTCGCCATCGCCAGCACGAGCAGCAGTTCGTCCGGGCGAGGCGAGTCGGCGAGCTGCACCGTGACGCCGTCGAAATGGCTGCGCACGTATGCGGCGACGCGGTGGTGCAGCGGAATGTCGATCGGGGTGCCGGCCGGGCCGATCTTGGTCGTCGACGGGACGATCGCGTGCGAGCCCTCGAGCAGGTCGCGCATGCCGTAGCCGCCGGGCAGGTGCCACAGGGCGCCGTGCTCGAGCTCGCCGCCGAGGCCGACCAGCGCGCCCTTGCCGTAGCCCTGGATCGCGCCGGCGCCGCCGAGCGCGGCGATGAGCCGCTCGGCCATCGCATGGCCGAGCGGCTTGAGCGCCTCCATCATCGGCTGGATGTCGGCGACGTAGCCGCCAGCGTAGGGGTTCTTCACCGCGGCGGCGCACCAGCCGCGGCGCAGCGGTGATTCGAGTCGCGGGCCGCCGTCGTGCCAGACGTCTTCGGTCGAGACGACGAGCTTGCGGACGTCGACGGCGGGCAGCGTGGGCGAGGCGGGAATCAGCATGGCGCGGGCTCGGTGGCGGCGGTGAAGGCGGAGACGGGCGACGGGTGCGAGACCCCGATGGTGCCGCAGACGCGGACGGCGCCCTGCAACTGCAGCACCGCGGCGACGATCCGGCCGGCGGCGATCTCGGCTTCGGCCACTCGGACGCCGGCGTCGAGCGCGGCGTTCACGTCGTGCGGAGCGAGTCGCGCGACGCCGACCGTGACGAGCAGGTCGCCGAGGTCGCTGTCGTCACGCACGTCGCAGGCCGGGCGGCGACGGACGTCGGGCACGTCGACATCGACGGCGTTCGCGACCACCGTCGCCGCAGCATCGGCCGCCGCGGCGTCGCGGGCGAGCACGGTGACGGCGTCGGCGATGCCGAGCGAGAGGCTGCGCCCTCGCCAGCCCGAGGTCGCGATGCCGCGCACCGACGACGCGTGGTCGACAACGAACGCACCCTCGGGCGCGCCGCCGGCGAGCGCGGCGCCGAGGTCGGCGACAACGCCGACGTCGAATCGTGCTCCGGGCGCGAGATGCAGCGCGACGTCGCCACCGTCGTTGACGCAGGCGCGGGCGATGCGCGGATGGGCGAAGCAGCCGATGAGCGCGTCGGCGACGCTGCCGGCGACCGCCGCCATCGCGGTGATGAAGCGGCCGCCTCGCGCGTGAGGCCGGCATGCGGCGACCATCCGCACGGCGACCGGGCCGCGTGGTTCGACCGCCGCACCGGCAGGCGACGACAGATCCAGGCGCAGCAGCGCCAGCTCGTCGACGAGCGCTTCAAGCACGCCCTGGAAGCGCTGCCAGCAGGCGGCGGTCGCGGCCTCGACGATCTCGGCGTCGGCGGGCGATGGCGTCAGTGGCTCGGCGAACACGACGCAGTCGATCGGGCCGTGGTGGAAGTGCCAGCGCCCGTCGGGCAGGTGGCGGCGTTCGGCGCCGGTCACCTCATGCCTGCCTGCATCGGCTGCAGCGGCCAGGGGTTGTCGGCGCCGGATTCGACCAGCCGCCAGTCCCCTTCGGCAAGCACGGCGGCCAACGGCCGCACCCGGCCCATGTGACCGCCAAGGGCCCGATAGTCGTCGGCGCGCAGCGTGAATTCGATCGGCGAGACGATCGCCGGCGTCGGCACGGTGTCGAAGCTCGCCGCCGGCATCTTCGCCACGTCGACCATCACCGTGATGCCGCCGCCGGGCCACACGTAGGCCGGCGCACCGCCGCACGTCACCCGCGTGAGCATCGACTTGATCGACCGTGTCAGTGCGACCGGGTTCTCGGTGACACCGGCGCGCAGGCTGCCGCCCGCGCCGGCGACATAGAGCACCGAGCACAGCGCCGGCTCGCAGTTCTCGCCGATGCGGTCGACGACGCGGCGCACGGCCGCCGGCATCTCGGCCGGCCGCGGCACCAGGTTCTCGTCGAGGACGTACCAGGCCGACTCCTCGCCCGTCGTCGAGACCATCAGCAGGCGCAGGCCCGGGCGGGCGCCGCGCTCGGCCTCGAAGCCTTCGACGATCGACAGCGGATCGACGATGTCGGTGCCGCCCCAGCCCGCGCCCGGCCCGGCGACCTGGAAGTAGCGGCCCGGCGTCGAGCGACGGCCACGCATGCGGATGCCGGTCTCCGGCAGGTCGAGGAACTTGCCGGCCTGGTGCTCGGAGAGGACACCGGTGATGTGGTCGTCGACGACGACGACCTCGTCGACGTGGCCGGCCCACTGCGGCGCGAAGATGCCGATCGCCGCCGACCCGCAGCCGACGCGCATCCGCGACTCGGCGACGCCGTCGACGATCGGCGCCTCGTTCGCGCAGACGACGACACGCGCGCCGCCGTCGACCTGCAGCTCGACCGGCTCGCGGTTGCCCAGCGCGAGCATCGTCTCGCAGGCGATCCGCCCTTCCTTCCTCGAGCCGCCGGTGAGGTGGTGCACGCCGCCGATCGACAGGAACTGCGAGCCGTACTCGATGGTGCCGACGTGGCCCACGGCCTCGCCGCGGCAACGCACCGTCGCCTGCTCGGGGCCCAGGTAGCGGTCGGTGTCGACCTTCACCTTGAAGCTGCAGTAGCTGAAGATGCCCTCGGTGACGACGGTGACGAGGTCGACACCGTCGTGCTGCGACGACACGATGAACGGCGCCGGCTTGTAGTCGGGATAGGTCGTCGTCGAGCCGACGCCGGAGACGAAGACCGGTGCGTCGCCCGAGACGAAGGACCATTCCTTCGCCGCCGACGCGAAGGCGACGAGATCGGTGCCAGGCCGGGTGACGAGGGCGAGCGTGTCGAGCCGGCGCAGCTCGCCGTCGACGTTGCCGTAGCGGTCGCACGCGCCGAGCTTGCCGGGGCTGATCTGGCACAGCACCGGGCATGCCTCGCAGCGCACCTTGCCGGCGACGACCTCGCTCATCGCACCGCCAGGATCGCGGCGCGCAAGCGGCTCGGCGTCACCGGCACCTCGAACAGCTCCGCACCGGTCGCGTCGCGGATCGCGGCCAGGATCGCCGGCGCGGTCGCGACCAGCGCCGGCTCGCCGACGCCCTTCGCGCCCCACGGGCCGAGCGGCTCCGGGTCCTCGATCAGGTGCACCTCGATCGGCGGCACGTCGCCCACCGTCGGGATCAGGTAGTCGTGCAGGTTGTCGGTGCGGCCGTTGACGTACTCCTCCATCAGCGCCATGCCGATGCCCTGCGCGATGCCGCCCTGGATCTGGCCTTCGACCAGCGTCGGGTTGATGGCACGACCGACGTCGTGCGCGGCGTGGATCGTCACCAGCTTCACGGTGCCGAACTCGGTGTCGACCTCGACCTCGGCGATCTGCGCCGCGAAGCCGTAGGTGGCGTAGGGGACGCCCTGGCCGTCGGCATCGAGCGGAACCGTCGGCGGGTTGAAGTGGCCGGTGGCGACGGCGAGGTCGCCGTTCGCATCGGCGGGCCAGTCGCGCAGGTCGGCGTGACGCTCGCTTCCGTGCAACCTGCCGGTCAGCGCCGGACCGTCGAGCGACAGCGCCACCGCCCCTGCGTCGGCCACGGCGAATCCGAGCCGCTCGACGAGCTGCCGGCGCAGTGCCTCGCCGGCGAAGCGAGCCGCATTGCCCGAGACGAACGTCTGCCGCGACGCCGACGACTTGCCCGCGTCGGCCGTTCGGTCGGTGTCGCCCATCACCTGTTCGACGCACTCGAGCGGCAAGCCGACCGCGTCGGCGAGCATCTGCGGCAGGATCGTCGCAGTGCCCTGGCCGATCTCCTGAGCGCCGTTGTAGAGAAAGAGGTGCGCGCCGCGCCCGGCCGACCAGCGCAGCGCGCCCCGCATCGTCGACGGGTTGGCGATCACCGTGTTGCCGATGCCGTACCACATGCAGGCGATGCCGCGGCCGCGGCGGTGCGGCGAACACGAGGCGGCGGCGGCGGCGTTGAAGGTGGATGCCGCGTGGCCAGCTGCGCTCCAGGCGGGCCGCAGTGCGTCGAGGCAGGCACGCAGGCCGACGCTCGCGGCGAGCGTCTGCCCGGTCGGCGTGCGGTCACCGGCGACGAGTGCGTTGCGCCAGCGGAACTCGAGCGCGTCGATGCCGGACTCGGCGGCAAGCGCGTCGAGCAGCGCCTCGCCGACGAGTGTCGACTGCGGCACGCCGAAGCCGCGAAAGGCGCCGCAGACGCTGTCGTTCGTGATCACGGCACGCGTCAGTGCGCGAACCGCGTCGACGCGGTAGGGACCCGAGGCGTGGATCGGCACGCGGTTGGCGACGGTCGGGCCCCACGACGAGTAGGGACCGGTGTCGAAGTCGGCCTCGAAGTCGTAGGCGACGAGCCGGCCTTCGCCGTCGCACGCGGCACGGGCTCGCATCGAGGCGGGATGCCGCTTCGTCGTCGACCGCATCGAGTCCGGGCGCTCGTAGACGAGCCGCACCGGCCGGCCGAGTTTCCATGCCGCGACGGCCAGCAACGGCTGCACCGACAGGTCGAGCTTGCCGCCGAAGCCGCCGCCGATCGCCGAGGGCACGATGTGCACGCGCCCGGGCTCGATGTCGAGGACGTGGGCGATCTCGTCGCGGTCCATGTAGGGGGTTTGCGTGCAGGCCCAGATTCGGACGCGACGCGGCCCGCCGCCCGCGACTTCGACGACTTCGGCCCAGCCGGCCTCGGGCTCGATGTAGGCGTGCTCGACGTGGCGCGTCTCGAAGCTCATCGAAGCGACATGCGCCGGCGCCGCGGCGAACGCCGCCCCGACATCGCCGGAGACGACCCGACCGCGGCAGAGCACGTTGTCGGGCCAGCGCGCATGCACCGGCTCGCCACGTGCTGCAGCGTCGAGCGCCGATGCGATCGACTCGTGCGCAGCAAGTGCGGTCCATTGCAGCGGCCAGTCGGCATCGGCGATCGCTGCGAGCGCTGCCTCGTCGCCGACCGCCGCGAGCACCGCTTCGCCACGAAAGCGCACGACGCCGTCGGCCAGCACGGGCTGGTCGCGCAGGTCGGGGAAGATCGCATAGGCGTTGTGCGGCACGTCGGCCGCCGCGATCACGTCGACGACGCCGGCATGCGCGGCGACGAACGCGGCGAGATCGCCGACGCGAAAGGCGGCGTGCGGATACGGCGAGCGGACGACGCGCATCGCCAGCGTGGGCAGCGCGGGTGTCGTGCCGATGGACGCCGCCGCAGGCCACGCATCGGCACCGAACCGCTCGCGGCCGGTCACTTTCGCCGGTGCATCGAGTCGCGCCGCGCGAGCGCCGACCGCGTGGCCCGCCGCCGGCGCCGGTGCATCGACGACGCTGCCGCTCGCCACCGCCAGCACCGCCTCGACGATCTTCGTGTAGCCGGTGCAGCGGCACAGGACGCCAGCGAGCGCATCGCGCACCGCCGCCTCGTCGGGGTGCGGCGTCGCGCGCAGCAGACCCTCGGCCGCCATCAGCATCCCCGGGGTGCAGATGCCGCACTGCGCCGCGCCGTGGGCGACGAACGCGCGCTGCAGGTCCGAGAGCGCGCCGTCGGCCGATGCCAGGCCCTCGACCGTCGTCACCGTGCGGCCGTCGCACTGGCCGACGGCGACGAGGCAGGCGCACACGGCGGCGGCGTCGAGCAGCACGGTGCAGGCGCCGCAGTCGCCGGCGTGGCAGCCGATCTTGGTGCCCGTGAGACCCAGCTCCTCGCGCAGCGCCGTCGAGAGGCGCCGTGACGGCGCGCCGATGAGCTCGCGCGACGCGCCGTTGACCGCGACGCGGACGACCTGCCGGGTCTCGAGGTCGCGCGCGGTCATCGGGCCACCTGCGTCAGCGCGCGGCGCACGAGGCAAAGTGCGGCGTCGAGCCGGTAGGCGGCGGTGGCGCGGATGTCGTCGATGGGGCCGAGTGGCGCGAGGTCGGCCGCCTCGGGGCATGCCGCGAGATCGGCGACGGGACAGCCCAGGAGTCGCGCCTCGAGACACCGCAGACGCATGGCGACCGCCGAGCAGCTGCCCACCGCGACCGCTGCGTGGGTCGCCCGACCGGTCGCATCGACATCGACCGTCGCGGCGACCATGGCGATCGAGATGACGAGGTAGCGACGTCCGCCGAGCTTGAGGAACGCGGAGCGGGCACGGGCACTTCGACGGGGGATGCGCAAGGCGACGACCAGCTCGTCGGCGAGCCGGGCGGTCCGCCGCGGCCCGAGCACGAAGTCGCCGAGCGGCAACGATCGCTCGCCGCGCGCGCTCGCGAGCACGACCTCGGCATCGAGCGCCAGCAGCACCGGCACGCCGTCGGCGGCCGGCGACGCGTTGCACACGTTGCCGGCGACCGTCCCGGTGTTCTGGATCTGCACGCCGCCGACCTCGCGCGCCGCAGCACGCAAGCCGTCGAACAGCGGCGGCAGGTCGGCTCGCAGCAGGTCGGTCCACGTCGTCGTCGCGCCGATCGTCCAGCCGTCGGCCGTCTCGCCGATGTCGCGCAGGCCCTCGACCCGGCCCAGGTCGAGGATCGGTCGACCGACCGCGCGCCCGACGTGCGCCGGGAAGACGTCGGTCCCGCCGGCGAGCGGCAGGAACGCGGCTTCGGCGAGCAGCGCGACCGCGTCGGGCACGGTTCGCGGTCGCTCGTATCGCGGGCTGGCGGCGGCGTTCGACATGGCTTGGAGGGGCTGCGCAGCCATTTTGCGGACAATATGCGCTCGCAGCAAACCCTCGCACATGGCCGCCTACGACGTTCAGAAAGTCCTCTCGGTCCACCACTGGAACGAATCGCTCTTCACCTTCACCTGCACGCGCGGCGCCAGCCTGCGCTTCGAGAGCGGTCACTTCCTGATGGTCGGCATCGTCGTCGACGGCAAGCCGCTCCTGCGCGCCTACTCGATCGCCAGCGCGCATTACGAGGAGCACCTCGAGTTCTTCAGCATCAAGGTGGCCGACGGGCCGCTCACCTCGCGCCTGCAGCACCTGCAGGTCGGCGACGACGTGCTCGTCGGCAGCAAGCCGACCGGCACCCTCGTGCTCACCGACCTGCTGCCGGGCCGCAACCTCTACCTGTTCGCCACCGGCACGGGCCTGGCGCCCTTCCTGTCGATCATCCGCGACCCCGACACCTACGAGCGCTTCGCCAAGGTCGTGCTCGTGCATGGCGTTCGCAAGGTCGACGAGCTCGCCTACGCCGACCTGATCGACCACGAGCTGCCGCGGCACGACCACCTCGGCGACGAGGTGCGCGCCAAGCTCGTCTACTACCCGACCGTCACGCGCGAGCCGTTCCGCAACCAGGGGCGATTGCCAGAGCTCATTGCCAACGGCAAGCTCTGCCGCGACATCGGCCTCGCGCAGATCGACCCGGCGAGCGACCGGGCGATGATCTGCGGCGGCCCGGCGATGCTCAAGGACATGCGCGAGGTGCTCGACACTGCCGGCTTCACCATCTCCGGCGGCGTCGGCCAGGCGGGCGACTACGTGATCGAGCGGGCGTTCGTCGAGAAGTAGCGCGGCTTCAGGCGGCGCCGGTCGACGGCGCTGGCTGGCGCCTCTTCGGCAGCAGCACCGCCACCACGCCGAGCAGCGGCAGCCAGGCGATCGCCCGGTACACGTACTCGATGCTGGTGTGGTCGGCCAGAACGCCGAGCACCGCGGCGCCGAGACCGCCCATGCCGAAGGCGAAGCCGAAGAACAGGCCCGACACCATGCCGATCTTGCCCGGCATCAGCTCCTGCGCGTAGACGAGGATCGCCGAGAACGCGGACGACAGGATCAGGCCGATGACGACCGTGAGCACCGTCGTCCAGTACAGGTTCGCGTGCGGCAGCAGCAGGGTGAACGGCGCGATGCCGAGGATCGAGAACCAGATGACGGGCTTGCGGCCGATCCGGTCTCCCACCGGGCCGCCGAGCAGCGTGCCGAGTGCGGCCGCGAACAGGAACATGAACAGGTGCAGTTGCGCGTCCCGCACCGACACGCCGAACTTCTCGATCAGGTAGAAGGTATAGAACGTGCTGAGACCGGCGACGTAGAAGTACTTCGAGAAGATCAGCACCAGCAGCACCGCCACGGCGCCGACCACGGTCTTGCGCTCGTAAGGAGAGGCCTCCGGCGGCGGTCTCGCTCGCCCCTTCGGCGCGCTGCTGATCGCATACCAGCGGCTGACGCGCGAAAGCATGAAGATGCCCAGCAGGGCGATCAGCGCGAACCACGCGACGGCGTGCTGCCCGTACGGCGCGATGACGAGCGCGGCGATCAGCGGCCCGACGGCGCTGCCGGTGTTGCCGCCCACCTGGAACATCGACTGCGCGAAGCCGTGGCGCCCGCCCGACGCCAGCCGCGCGACCCGGGACGACTCCGGATGGAACACGGCGGAGCCGAGGCCGACGAACGCGGCCGCGAGCAGCAAGGTCGCGTAGTTCGGTGCGTAGGCGAGGAGCAGCAGGCCGCACAGCGTCGAGGTCATGCCGACCGGGAGCGAGTACGGCGTCGGCCGTCGATCGGTGTAGAGGCCGATCAGCGGCTGGAACAACGACGCGGTGAGCTGGAAGGTGAGCGTGATCAGGCCGATCTGCGCGAACGACAGCGAGAACGTGCCCTTGAGCACCGGGTACAGCGCCAGGATCAGCGACTGCATCATGTCGTTGATCAGGTGCGAGGCACTGAGCGCGCCGAGAATCCCCATCGCGGCTGGCCGCCTGGCGACCGCAGCAGGCGGCACCGCCGCGTCGACCGACAGCGACCCGGGATGGAGGGCCGTGGTGACGGGAGCGGACATCGTTAGGCGGCCACGCTCGCCCGCTTGGCAAGCAGCGCGTTCGCCGAACGCGACACGGGCTTGCGACCGAGCACGTTCGCGATGAAATCGGCCGCGTCGACCAGCCCGTCGAGCGAGACGCCCGTCTCGATGCCGAGCCCTTCGAGCATGAACAACACGTCTTCGGTCGCGACGTTGCCGGTGGCGCCTTTGGCATACGGGCAGCCGCCCAACCCCGCGATGCTGGCGTCGAAGGTGGCGACGCCGACTTCGAGCGCGGCGTAGACGTTGCCGACGCCCTGCGCGTAGGTGTCGTGGAAATGACCGCTCACCTCGGCCACGGGGTAGTGCTTCAGCGCCCGTTCCATCGCCGCCTGCACGCGCCTGGGCGTGCCGACGCCGATCGTGTCGGCGATGCCGCAGTGGTCGACGCCGATGCCTTTCATGAGCACGACGACGCGCTCGACCTCGTCGGCGCTCACATCGCCCTGGTACGGGCAACCGAGCGCGCACGACACCGCCGCGCGCACCTTGATGCCGTGCGATTTCGCCGCCGCGACGACCTGGCGGAAGCGCTCGACGCTCTCGGCGATCGAGCAGTTGATGTTCTTCTGCGAAAAGGCCTCGGTCGCGGCACCGAAGACGACGATCTCGTCGGGCCAGTCGTGCTTCGGCGCCGACAGCGCCGCATCGAGCCCTTTCATGTTCGGCACCAGCACCGAGTAGCGCACGCCGGGCTGGCGATCGATGCCGGCGAGCACGGCGGCGTTGTCGGCCATCTGCGGCACCCACTTCGGGCTGACGAAGCTGGTGACCTCGATCTCCCGCAGGCCAGCCGCCTGCAGGCGATGCACGAGCTCGATCTTGACGGCGGCGTCGACCGCCTGCTTCTCGTTCTGCAGCCCGTCGCGCGGGCCGACGTCGACGAGGGTGACGCGGGTCGGCAGGCTCATGGTTCGGATACCTCGATGCGGGCCGGCGGCAACCCCGGCGACCGGGTGGTCGGCGACGGCGACGGCCGCGGCGCCATCGGCCGACGGTAGCGCCCGCCGAAGACGCCCACCACGCCGCGCAGGAAACGCCACAGCACGGCCAGGGTGACGGCCATGGCGACGAGCATCGCCGCCAGCGCCACGAAGAACGCGTACGGATGCGCCCACGACAGCCACAGCGCGAGCGGAACGAGACCGTCGCCGAGCAGCGACATGGCGATGTTGGAGAACGGCTCCGGCGAGGTGTTGACCGCCGCGCGCGCGGTCGCCTTGGTGGCGTGGCTGGTGGCGGCGAGCGAACCGCCCACGAGCGCGGCCATCGTCGTCCACGTCGCGTCGTCGACGCCGAACACCGCGGCGGCGAGCGCGGCGCCGGCCGGAATGCGGATCAGCGTATGCAGGGCGTCCCAGAGCGTGTCGGCACCGGGGATCTTGTCGACGAAGAACTCGGCCGCGAACATGATCGCGCTCGCACCGAGCAGCCACGGGCTCTGCAGGACGTGCAGGCCCGACGGCAGGTCGACCCAGCCGAGCGCCCCGGCCGCGCCGGTGAGAAAGACGACCGCATACAGGCGCAGCCCGCTCGCCCAGCCGAGCGCGGCGGCGATGGCGACGAGGTGCGGCAGGTCGAGCGTCGTCATGGCGTGTTCGCCGTCCAGCGCGGCTTGCGCTTCTCGAGAAAGCTCGCGACGCCTTCCCTGCCCTCGTCGCTCGCCCGCATGTCGGCGATGCGCCGTGCCGTCTCGGCGCGCAGCGCCGGCGTGATCTCGTGACCGGCGACGTCGTGCACGAGCTGCTTGCAGGCCCGCGTCGCGGCCGGACCGTTGGCGACGAGCGCCGCGACGATCGCGTCGACCTTGTCGTCGAGCGCGTCGGCGTCGACGACCTCGTGCACGAAGCCCATCGCCTTCGCCTCGCCGGCCGAGAAGCGCTCGGCGGTGACGAACCAGCGGCGTGCCGCTGCCTCGCCCATCGCGCGGACGACGTAGGGGCTGATCGTCGCCGGCAGCAGGCCGAGCCGCGCCTCGCTCAGGCAGAACGTGACGCCCACGGCTGCCACGCGCACGTCGCACACCGCGGCGATGCCGAGGCCGCCGGCGTAGCAGTCTCCGTGGATGCGGGCGACAACCGGCACCGGGCAGCTGTAGAGCTGCCACAGCATCTCGGCGAGCACCTCGGCATCGACCCGGTTCTGCTCCCACGTGTAGCCGGAGACCTCGCGCATGAAGGCCAGGTCGGCGCCGGCGCAGAACGCCTTGCCACCGCCGCCGAGGACGATCGCGCGCACGCCGGAATCGACGCCGCCGAGCTCGGCGAAGGTCGCCGCGAGCTCGCGGATCAGCGTGCCGTCGAGCGCATTGCGGACCTCGGGGCGGTCGAGCCAGACGCGGGCCACGTGGCCGGCGCGTTGGATGCGGACGGTGGACGGCATGCCCGGCATTGTCCAGCGTCGCGGCGGCGCCTGCCTGCGAGAACCACGGACACCCCTACCATGAGCCCCATGCACGCCCCCGCCACCAACCCCGCGCTCCTCTCTCCCTTTCACCTCGCCTTTCCGGTTCACGACATCGCGCAGGCCCGCCGCTTCTACGGCGACCTGCTCGGTTGCCCTGAAGGACGCAGCGCCGACGACTGGGTCGATTTCAACTTCTACGGCCACCAGATCGTGGCCCACCTCGCGCCCGACGACACCGGCGCGACGCAGCGCAACGCGGTCGACGGCCACGGCGTTCCGGTGCGCCACTTCGGCATCGTCCTGCCGATGGCCGAATGGCAGGCGCTCGCCGACCGGCTCACGGCCGAAGACACCGAGTTCGTGATCGAACCCTACGTCCGCTTCAAGGGCGAGCCGGGCGAGCAGGCGACGATGTTCTTCCTCGACCCGTCGGGCAACGCGCTCGAGTTCAAGGCGTTCGCCGACATCGGCAAGCTTTTCGCGACCTGATCGACGGCGGGCGCCCCGCCCGCTCAGTCGAGCAGCTTGTCGATCGTCACCGGCAGCTCGCGCACGCGCTTGCCGGTGGCGTGGAAGATCGCATTGACCACCGCTGCCGCGGCGCCGACGATGCCGATCTCGCCGAGCCCCTTGACGCCGAGCGGGCTCACCTCGGCGTCGGGTTCGTCGACGAAGATCACGTCGATGTCGTGGATGTCGGCGTTGACCGGGATGTGGTACTCGGCGAGGTTGTGGTTCATGAACCGACCGAGGCGGTGGTCGAGGAGCGACTCCTCGTGCAGCGCCATGCCGATCCCCATCACCGCGCCGCCGAGGATCTGGCTGCGCGCCGTCTTCGGGTTGATGATGCGGCCGGCGGCGACGGCGACGACGATGCGCGTCACCCGGACGACACCGAGCTCCTCGTCGACCTTGACCTCGCAGAACACGGCACTGTGCGTGTTGCGCGACTTGGCGTTCAGGCCGAGCAGGCCGGCAACGCCGGCCAGCCCGGGGCTTGCGGTCTCCTCGGCTTCGAGCATCGGCTCGCCGCTCGCGCGCACGCATTCCTCGAGCGACACGGAGCGCTCGGGGTCGTCGAGGACGACGATGCGGCCCTCGCGAAACGTCACCTGCTCGTAGGCGGCATCGCCGAGCGGCCGGCCATCGATGCGCCGGGCCGCCTTGAAGAGCTTTTTTCCGAGGGAGCGGCAGGCGAGCTGAACCGCCGCGCCGGTCGACGCCGCGGCCCACGAGCCGCCCTCGACAGGCGCTGCGGGCAGGCTGCTGTCGCCGAGCAGCACGGTGATCCGGTCGACCGGGAGGTCGAGCGTCTCGGAGGCGACCTGCGTCATCACGGTGTAGGTGCCGGTGCCGATGTCGGACGTCGCACTCGCCACCTCGAGCCGGCCGTCGGCGTGCAGCCGGGCGCGCGCCGCCGTCTTCATGAACATCGCGTCCCACATGCCGGTGGCGACGCCCCAGCCGACGAGCTCCTTGCCGTCCTTCGTCGAGCGCGGCTCGCTCGAGCGACGCGCCCAGCCGAAACGCTCGGCGCCGGCGTCGTAGGCCTCGCGCAGTGCCTTCGACGTGTACGGCTTGTCGGCCATCGCGTCCTTGTCGGAGTAGTTGAGGCGGCGGAACTCGAGCGGGTCGACACCGGCCGCGTGCGCCATCTCGTCGATGGCGATCTCGAACAGGTTCATGCCGGTGGCGGCACCCGGCGCGCGCATGTCGCCCGGCGTGTAGGTGTCGATCTCGGCGATCGTGTACTCGGCCGACGCGTTGGCGCAGGCGTAGTTCATGAGGCCCCAGTTGCAGACGACCTCCATGTAGTGCTCGAAGCGCGACGACGACGTCGTCGCGTCGTTGACGATCGCCTGCAACCGGCCGTTCGCGTCGGCGCCGAGCGACACCGACTGCACGGCCTGCGGCCGATGCACGTGGCTGAACATCTGCCGTCGCGTCAGCACCACCCGCACCGAGCGCTCGAGCATCGTCGCCGCCATCGTCGCGAGGAAGACCTGGTACTGCGGCCTGAGACCGGAGCCGAAGGCGCCGCCGACATACGGGTTGCGGACCCGCACGTCGTCCTTCGACAGGCGAAAGATCGACGCGAGGTATTGCTGCACGTTCTGCGAGCCCTGCGTCTTGTCGAACACGGTGAGCTTGCCACCGCCCTCCCAGACGACGGTCGTCGCGTGCGGCTCCATCGGGTTGTGGTGGTGCGACGGCATCCGGTAGCTCGCCATGTGCCGGACCGCCGCCTTCGCATACGCCGCCGCCGCGTCGCCGCGCGGCGTCGGCATCGCGAAGCCGCTGCGCTTGCGCCGTGGCTCGTGCCGGTCCTTGAGCGCGACCTCGAGATCGGTGTTGTGCGGCTCGCTCTCGTAGTCGACCTCGACCAGCGCCGCCGCGGCACGCGCCGCCTCGAGCGTCTCGGCGACGACGAGTGCGACCGGCTGCAGGCTGAACAGGATGCGGTCGTTGTCGAGCGGCCGGAACGGCGTGCCGGGCGGCGCCACCATGTCGTCGTAGCTCGTGTCGAGCCATGCCGTGGTCGGCCGGTTGGCGTGGGTGACGATCTCGACGACGCCAGCGACAGCGCGCGCAGCGTCTTCACGGATGGCGACGATCCGGCCCCTGGCGATCGCGCTCGACACGACCCAGCCGTACAGCAGGCCCGGCGCGTCGTGCTCGGCCGCGTAGCGCGCCTGGCCCGTGACCTTGAGCACGCCGTCGACCCGGCTGAGCGGATCGCCGATGCGGGCGACGTTGGACATGGTCGGTCCTTCCATTCGGGAGCTCACGCGACGCGCTTGTCGGTCTGCGACTGCGGCGTGCCGTCGTAGGCCTGCTGCAACGCCCGCACGACGGCGCGACGCGCCAGCTCGATCTTGAAATCGTTGTCGCCCTGGCCGACGGCGCCGGCGGTGATCGCGGCCGCGACCTCGGCGAAGGCCAGCGGCGACGCCGCGGCACCGCGCAGCGACGCCTCGGCCTCGGCAACGCGCCAGGGCTTGTGCGCGACGCCGCCGAGCGCGACGCGCGCCTCGCCGATGCGACCGTCATCGTCGAGGCGCATGACCACCGCGACCGACACCAGCGCGAAAGCGTACGACAGGCGGTCGCGCAGCTTCAGGTAGGTGTGATGGCCGCTGAAGTCCTCGTCGGGCAGGTCGATGGCGGTGACCAGCTCGCCAGGCTCGAGCGTGTTGTCCCGCTCGGGCGTGTCGCCCGGCAGGCGGTGGTAGTCGGCGAAGGGGATGACGCGATCGCCGCCCGGCCCGCTGACGCGCACCCTGGCGTCGAGCACGGCCAGCGCCACGCACATGTCAGACGGGTGGGTGGCGATGCAGGCGTCGCTCGCGCCGAGGATGGCGTGGATGCGCGTCAGCCCGCCCATCGCACCGCACCCCGAACCCGGCGCGCGCTTGTTGCACGCCGCGGCGGTGTCGTAGAAGTAGTAGCAGCGGGTGCGCTGGTTGAGGTTTCCGCCGTCGGTGGCGGCGTGGCGCAGTTGCGGGCTGGCGCCGGCGAGGATGGCCGAGGCGAGCACCGGGTAGCGCTGTCGCACCCGCGGGTCGTCGGCGGTGTCGGCATTGGTCGCGAGCGCGCCGAGACGCAGTCCGCCGTCGACCTCCTCGATGCCGGCCAGCGGCAGCCGGCCGATGTCGATCAGCCGCGTCGGCCGCTCGACGTTTTCCTTCATCAGGTCGACTAGGTTGGTGCCGCCGGCGAGAAAGCGGGTGCCGGGCGCGGCCCCGGCCCGAACGGCCCCGGCGACGTCGGCGACGCGCTCGAAGTCGAAGCGGATCATGCGGCGCTCCCGCTGTCCTGCGCCTGCAGCACGCTCATCACCGCATCGGTGATGTTGGCGTAGGCGCCGCAGCGGCACAGGTTGCCGCTCATCCACTCGCGCACCTCGTCGCGTGTCGTCGCCCGGCCTTCGTCGACGAGCGCCCGCGCCGAGCAGATCTGGCCCGGCGTGCAGTAGCCGCACTGGAATGCGTCGTGGTCGATGAAGGCCTGCTGCAACGGGTCGAGCCGCCCGTCCTTGGCCAGTCCCTCGATCGTCGTCACCTCGGCGCCGTCGACACAGGCCGCCAGCTTGAGGCAACTGTTGATGCGCCTCCCGTCGACGATCACGGTGCAGGCGCCGCACTGGCCGTGGTCGCAGCCCTTCTTCACGCCGCTGCAGCCGGCACGCTCGCGCAGCAGGTCGAGCAGCGTCACCCAGGGCGCGATGTCGGCGGCGTAAGGGTCGCCGTTGAGGACGACGTCGATGTGCGTGGTGCGGGGCGGAGCGGTCATGGGCAGCGAAACCAGTCGTGGCAACCTGCCTTGCAGGCAAGCGCCGCGCCTGACCGGGGTTCCCCGGCCTTCGCCTCAGGCCGAGCTCAATACCGCTTCGCCACCTCGTCGAGCATCACCTCGGTCGCGCCGCCGCCGATCGCCAGCACTCGCGCGTCGCGCCAGAGCCGCTCGATCGGCGTGCCGCGCATGTAGCCCATGCCGCCGTGGAACTGCTGACAGCCGGAGACGACCTCGTTGACGAGCTCGCCGGTGAGCGCCTTCAGCATCGAGACCTCCTGCACCACGTCGTGCCCCTGCGTCACGCGCCAGGCACAGTGGTACATGAAGGCGCGGGCCGACCGCGTCTTCGCGTCGAGCATCGCCAGGCGCTGGCGCACCGCCTGCTTCTCGAACAGCGTCGCGCCGAACGCCTTGCGCGTGCGTACGTGGTCGAGCGTCAGGGCCAGCGCTTGCGTGCAGTGTCCGACGGCCATCGCACCGAGGGCGATGCGCTCGGTCTGGAAATTCTTCATCACCGAGTAGAAGCCGCCGTTCTCCTCGCCCAGCAGGTTGGCGGCCGGGATCCGGCAGCCGTCGAGAAAGAGCTCGGCGGTGTCGGACGAGAGCCAGCCCGACTTGTCGAGCGAGCGGCCGACCCGAAACCCCGGGGTGCCTTTCTCGACGATGAACATCGACATCGCATGCCGGCCTTCACCCGTCTTGGCGGCGATGAAGTACAGATCCGCGAGCACACCGTTGGTGATGAAGATCTTGCTGCCGTCGATGATCCACTCGCTGCCGTCTGCCGAGCGCCTGGCCGTCGTGCGGATGCCGGCGACGTCGGAGCCCGCGCCGGGCTCGGTGATGCCGACCGCGGTGATCGTCTCGCCCGCCGTGATGCCGGGCATCCAGCGCGCCTTCTGCTCGGCCGTGCCGGCATGGTGCAGGTGCGGGCTCGCCATGTCGGTGTGGACGAGCACGGTGATGATGAAGCCGCCGAAGGTCGATTGCGACATCGCCTCGGCGAAGACGAGGTTGGCGAGCGCGTCGGCGTCGGCGCCGCCGTGTTCGCTCGCGTACATCAGACCGAGCAGCCCCGCCGCGCCGAGCTTGCGCATGACCTCGCGCGGCGTGCAACCTTCGGCTTCCCAGGCCAGTGCGTGCGGCTCGACCTCGCGGGCGATGAAGCGCGCGACCTGCTCGCGCAGCAGTTCGTGCTCGGGGGTCAGGTAGATGTTGTCCACGACAGGAGCCTCAGTGCCGCCAGACGCGCAGGCCGCGCTGCAACTCGAAGGAGTCGAAGTCGCGGTCGCTGGGCAGCAAGGCGTAGTCGTGCTCGATGCAGAAGCTCGCGAGCAACACGTCGAGGGCGCTGCGCACGGTGGTGCCGCCTGCGCGCAGGCTGCGGTAATGCTGCGCCGCCGCGAACGCCGCCGCGGCGCCGCCGCTGTCTTCGACGTCGAGGCTTTCCATCAGCGTGCGGGCCTGGCGCAGATCGCGCTCGTGGCGAAAGCCGCGCAAGACCTCGAAGAGCACCAGATCGGGAACGACCAGGCGGACGTCGCCGTCGTCGAGCAAGCGGCGCAGGGCGGTGTGCGCGGGGTTGCGTGCGCCGTTGAAGAAGTCGATCCAGACACTCGAGTCAACGACGACCATGGCTGCGCTTGCCTGAACCGGGCTCCTGCGCCAGCGGCGGTCGGTACGAAGATTCGCCCGTGGCCACGGCAGGACGAACGGACTGCCCCGCCCGCGCGATGCGCTTGTCGTGCGCGCTCCACGGCTCGCCGTCCCACTCGAGCTTGCCTTCCCACTTGAGGAGCTCGCGATACGCGGCCTGGCGCGCGAGCAACTTCAAGCCGGCCTCGACCGCGTCCTTCTTCGTCTTGTACGGCCCGGCCCGCATCGCCTGTTCGAGCACGTGGTCGTCGATGTCGATGTTGGTGCGCACGATATGTATGAGTTTTGCCCTCTATACACATCATACACGGCGCTGCGCCTCATCCTCAGACGCCGAGTTGTCTGGCCAGCGCATTGAAGTCTTCCGCCGTGATGTCGAACGTGCGCGCGCCGATCGGTTCCGCAGCGTGATGCAGCCCGTGCTCGAGCGGTCTCGGCACGTACGCCGTCCTGAGGCCCGCCCGCTGCGCCGCCTCGAGATCGCCCGGATGCGCTGCCACCATGAGCACCTCCCCGGCCTTTACGCCGAGCAGCTGCGCCGCGCCGAGGTAGACCTCGGGATCGGGCTTGTAGTGGCGAAACAGCTCGGCAGAGAGTACGCAGTCCCATGGCAGCGCACCATGCCTGGCCAGGTCCACGAGGAGCGAGACGTTGCCGTTGGACAGCGTCGAGATCACGAACCGCGACTTCAGCCGCTTGAGGCCGGCGACAGCGTCGGGCCACGGGTCGAGCCGATGCCAGACGAAATTCAGGTGTTCGAACTCCGCCGCCGAGAGCGCCTGCAGGCCGAAGCGCGGCAGCAACGTGTCGAGGATCGAACGGTGCAGGCCGTCGATGTTGGCCCAGGCGATCTCACCGCTGCGCGCCCGCTGCATCGCCGGCTGGTAGCCGGCCCGCCAGGCGTCGGCGAACGCGGCCCAGTCGACCCTGATCCCTTTGGCAGCCGACAGCGCCTCGCCGTCGCGGATGATCGACGAGCGCCAGTCGACGACGGTGCCGAAGACGTCGAACGCGAGCGCGCGGACGGTCGCCGGTTCGAACGGAGCGGAAGTGGCAGGCATCGGTGTAGCGTAGCGTGGCGCCGGGTAAACGCGGTGTTGCCGTCGACCAGACGACGTTACCGTGCCCCGTAACACACCCCCCAGGAGATTCGATGCGCAACGATTCCGAAACCCCCTTGGCGCAACGCCGCGGCTTCGTCAAGGCCGCCAGCGTGGGCGCGACGGCCCTGCTCGGCGCGCCTTTCATCGGCAACGCCCGCGCCGCGACGACGACGACCTGGAAGGTGCAGACGTCATGGCCCGCCGGCATCGGCCTGGCGACGTTCAAGGCCTGGGCCGCGACGGTGAAGGAGAAGACCGGCGGCGAGCTCGAGATCAAGCCGTTCGCGGCCAAGGAAGTCGTCGGCGACTTCGAGCTCCTGGACGGCGTGAAGAACGGCGTGCTCGAGGCGATGAACTCGTTCACGCTCTACTGGGCCGGCAAGATGCCCGCCACGGCGTTCCTCAGTTCCTACCTCATGGGCCTGCGCTACCCGCACGAGTGGGACATCTTCTTCTACAGCCAGGGCGGCCTGCAGGCAGCGCGCGACCTGTTCGCCAAGCAGGGCCTCTACTACGTCAACCGGATCCACCACGGCCCGAACATCATCCACTCGAAGAAGCCGATCCGCGGCATCGCCGACTTCAAGGACCTCAAGCTGCGCGTACCCGGTGGCATGATCGCCGAAGGCTTTGCGGCGATCGGCGCGAAGACGACGCTGCTGCCCGGCAGCGAGGTGTTCTCGGCCCTGGAGAAGGGCACCGTCGACGCCGCCGACTACACCGGCCCGGCCGTCAACTGGGACCTCGGCTTCCAGCAGGTCACCAAGTACATCTGGACCGGGCCCCCGGGGCTCGAGTCGATCTACCAGCCGGTCGACCTGATGGACTTCGTCGTCAGGATGGACGTCTGGAACAAGCTCTCGCCGAAGATGAAGGTCTGGCTCGACGACGAGATCCAGGTCTACTCGAACATCCACTTCGGCGCGATCCAGAAGGCCGACATGGAAGCCTGGGGCAAGTTCGAGAAGGCCGGCGTCACCATCAACCGGCTGCCGGCCGAGGACCTGCCGCAGTTCCAGAAGGTCGCGGTGCCGATCTGGTTCAAATGGGCCAACAAGGACGCCGACGCGGCGAAGATCTTCAAGATGCAGCTTGCGGTCATGGAGTCTCCCACGGTCGGCTACGTCACCCCCGACATGTACAAGGGTCTGTCGGTCAAGGCCTGACCGTCGCGCGCTGTTGCCCCGTCACGCCGCCTTCGGGCGGCGTGACGCTGTCGGAACTGCACTCCCCCACCGATGCCCTCGCTCACGTTCGTCCTTCCGCACTGGCTGTACTGGGGCGTGCTCGTCGTCTTTCCGTTCGTCGCCATGTTCTTCGTGGCACGACAGAAGCGCCTGGGCGCGCCGCGCGCGCCGCTGATGTTCAACGCCTACCTGTTCTGGCTGTTCGGCGGCTTCATGGGCCTGCACCGGCTGTACCTGAAGAGCGGGTGGGGGTTCCTGTACGTACCGCTGTTCCTGGCCGTTCTCTACTGCAACTCGCAGGTGCGCGAGCTCCGCGACGACGTGTCTCGAACGACCGCCGCCAGCGAGCGGGCCGACATCACGGTCCGGCGCGCGGCGCCGCTCGACGCCGCCGCACCGACCACCGATGAAGCGCGCACGCTCGCCGCGGCGCAGGAAGAGGCACGCGGCCTCGAGAAGGAGTCCGTCGCGGCGCACGCCGCGCAGGATCGCTGGAAGGACTACGCGCGCATCCTCGTCATCGTGATCGCCGTGCTGTTGGTGGCAGACGCGTTGCTGATCCCGTCGATGGTGAAGCGGCGCCGCGCGCTTTGGGCCGGCGCTGGCTACGCCGACGACCCGGTCGCGCACGAACCGCACGTCGCGCCGCAGGGCACCGCCGAAGATCCCGGGCTGGTCGTTCGCACCCGCTTCACCGACTGGATCGACACCGTCAACACGCGCGTCGGCGAGTACGTCGCCTATTGGGCCGTGATCGCGGTCTTCGTCTACTACTACGAGGTGATCGCGCGCTACGTCTTCAACTCGCCGACCAACTGGGTCCACGAGAGCATGTTCCTGATGTTCGGCATGCAGTACATGCTGTGCGGCGCCTACGCCTACCGAGAGGACCAGCACGTGCGGGTCGACGTGCTCTACACCCGCTTCTCGCCGCGCGGCAAGGCCATCGCCGACATTGTCACGTCGGTCTTCTTCTTCATCTTCACCCTCACGCTGTTCTGGACCGGCTGGCGCTTCGCCGGCGACGCCATCGCCAACCACGAGTCGTCGTTCACCGAGTGGGGGATCCAGTACTGGCCCGTGAAGCTCGCGATCCCGATCGGCGGCGCGCTCATCGTGCTGCAGGGCCTGTCGAAGCTCGTCAAGGACATCGTCATCGTCACCCGCCACGGGAAAGCCTGAGCATGGGCCTCGAGATCCCGATCGCCTGGCTGTCGCTGCTCCTGTTCGGCTCGCTCGGCGTGCTGCTGATGCTCGGGCTGCCGATGGCGTTCTGCACCGGCAGCCTGGCCGTGATCTTCCTGTTCGTGTTCGGCACGCCTGCGGTGCTGAACATGATGCCGTCGCGCATCTTCCCGTTCATGACCGACTACCAGCTGTCGGCCGTGCCGCTGTTCATCTTCATGGCGGCGATGCTCGAGAAGGCGGGGATCATCGAGGAGCTGTTCGACGTCATCTACAAGTGGCTCGGCTCGCTCAAGGGCGGCCTTGCGTCGGCCACCGTCATCGCCTGCACGGCGCTGGCGGCGATGGTCGGCGTCGTCGGCGCGACCGAGATCACGATGGGCATGATCGCGCTGCCGGCGATGCTCAAGCGCGGCTACGACCAGAAGATCGCCTGCGGATCGCTGCTCGCCGGCGGCACGCTCGGCATCCTCATCCCGCCCTCGGTGATGGCCATCGTCTACGCGGTGGTGGCGCAGCAGTCGCTCGGCGAGCTGCTGATCGGCTCGGTCTTCCCGGGGCTGCTGCTGGCCGGGATGTACGTCGCCTACATCACCGTTCGCTGCACGATCGACCCGAAGCTCGGGCCGGCGCTGCCGGTCGAGGAGCGGGTCGACTTCCCGGAGAAGCTGCGCCTGCTGCGCAAGACGATCGCGCCGATCCTGCTCATCACGCTCGTGCTCGGCGTCATCTTCGTCGGCATCGCCACGCCGGTCGAGGCGGCCGGGATCGGCACGTTCGGGGCGCTGTTCGTGTGCGCCCTGCACGGGCGGCTGAACTGGGTCAACGTGCAGGACGCCGGCATCTCGACGCTGAAGGCGACGGCGATGGTGATGTGGATCTTCTTCGGCGCGACGATGTTCGTCGGCTTCTTCATCATCAAGGGCGGTCAGACGTTCGTGGCCGAGTCGATCATCGGCACCGGCCTCGGGCCCTACGGGATCCTGCTGCTGATGATGGTCGTGCTGTTCGTGCTCGGCATGTTCCTCGACTGGGTCGGCATCCTGCTGCTGACGGTGCCCATCTTCGTGCCCATCCTGCAGTCGGTCGAGTTCGCCGGCCTGTTCGGCTTCGAGGGCCTGAGCCCGAAGGACATCTCGCTGTGGTACGGCGTGATCTTCATGGTCAACATGCAGATGGCCTTCCTCAGTCCGCCTTTCGGCTATTCACTCTTCTACCTGAAGAGCGTGGCCCCGCCCGAGATCAGCATGGCGACGATCTTCCGATCGGCCCTTCCGTTCATCGGCCTGCAGGCGATCGGCGTGGCGCTGTGCGTGGTCTTCCCGCAGATCGTGCTCTGGCTTCCGCACAAGTTCTACGCGGGCGGCTGAGCGCCGTCGAGCGGCGCGTCGGGGTAGAGCTCGCCGAGCACGCGCAGGGTGGCGTCGCGCAGGATCGGCTCGACGGCCCGGGCGATCGCGGCGGCGGCGTCGGCCTCGGCGGCGCCAGCCGGGCCACGAAGCTCCCAGACCCCGGCAAGCGCGTCGTGCCGGCCCACGATCGCCTGTGACACGAGCAGCTTCCAGTGCGGCGCGAACTCGCCCTGCTTCCACTCGCCCCGGCCGCGCCCGAAGTGGGCGACGGCGAGGTAGCGCAGCACGGCGGCCTCGACCATCGCGTCGAGCGCTTCGGTGTTCCAGGCGACGGTCGACCGGTCGGTGCCGCGAACGAGGTTGGCAGCGCGGGCCACGCCCGCACCTCCCAGCGCGCCGATGAGGCCGCCGGCAAGCATGCCGCCGCCGAGGGTGAGCCCGCCGCTCAGGATGTCGGCCTTCAGCCCGGCGATCGCGCCGGTGACCGCACCGCCCCACGCCGCCGCCTGCTTCTCGTCGACCTTGATGCGCACGTCGACGCCCGAGGCGAGCCGGTCGAGGATCTCGCGCTCGGCGCGGCCGCCGAGGCCGTGCATGGCGATCAGCGCGTGGGTCCCCGAGCGGACCTCCGTGTCGAGGCGGTCGACGAGCGCCCGTCGCGCCTGCGCAGTCGGGCCTTGCGGGTCGATGTCGGCCGGCGTGCCCTCGTCACGTCGCTTCGCACCCGAGAAGGTGCGCCCGAGCACCGCGCCGGCACTGCGCAGCCGCGCGCCGAAGCTCTCGTGCTGCGGCAAGGTCTCGCTCTGCGCGGCGACCTTCGCAAGCCCCTCGGCGAGCACCGCCATCGCACGATCGAACGTCGCCAGGCGGGTCGCCCGCCAGGCTGCGCGCAGACGCTGCATCGTCGCGCGCTTCTCGTCGGGCAACGCCGCCTCGATCGACGCGAGCAGCGTCAGTTCTTGCACCCAGCAGCGCGCAAAGGCGTCGAGCGGGAGCACGGCGCGAACCACCGGGCTCGCGGCCAGCGCCTGCCGCCAGCGTTCGACCTCGGCCGACTCGACGCTGCGCTCGCGCGGTGCGCCGAGCTGGTTGAGCAGCACGACGACCGGCTTGCCGACCCAGGCCAGGATCTCCATCTCCGGCTTCACGTAGCCCGCCGACTCGATCGACTCCGAGGCGTTGACGAGGTAGAGCAGTGCGTCGGCATCGTCGCGCACCGTTCGCAGTGCCTGCTGCGCCGACCACATCGGCCGGTCGAGCCAGCGGTCCCACAGCTCGCCGAGGAAGCGGCCGATCGGATTCGCATGCAGCCGCAGGCGCTTCGCGAGGCGCACGCTGTCGCCGAAGCCCGGTGTGTCCCAGAGGACGAGGCGCTCGCCGCCTTCGGCCTCGACCAGCGTGTGCGCGTCGGAGAACTCGGTGACATGCGGGGCGTCGCGCACCTCGCCGACGTCGCGGCCCAGCAAGGTGCGCGCGAGTGTCGTCTTGCCGGCGTTGGTGTGCGAGACCAGGGCGAGCGAGATCGAGCGGCCGCGCGCGTCGCGGTCGAGGCCGGCCCCAGGAGCGTCGTCGCCGACCGGTGCGTTCGTCATGGGTCGCGCCTGCCGGTGGACGGTGTCAGGGCACGCGGCGAAACGAACACCGCCTCGAGCGCATCGACCGCCGCCGTTTCGTGCTCGAGGTCGACGACGATCGGAACGATGCCCATGCCCTCGCCCCACCGCCGCCACGCCTCGCGACGCTGTGCGACCCGCTCGTCGAGGCCAGCGAAGCGGCGGGCGAAGGCGCCCGCGTCGACGGCCACGGCGATCACCGCGCCTGCCGGCAGTGCGGCGGCCAGCGCCGACACGAACCGGCCGTGGTGCTCGTCCTCGGGCGTGGCGCTCAGGTCGAACAGCACGATCGCATGGGTCGTCGCTTCGGCAACTGTCGGCAGCGGCGCGTCTTCCTCACCGAACGCGACGATCGACTCGAGGCGCAGGTCGACACCGCCGCCGAATGCTTCGGCGAGCCATGCGCGCAGGCCGAGCGCGCCCTGCGGCGACGGCGACGCGGCGTAGGGCACGACGACGACGTGCGCGTCGCGGCCCCCGCGCAGGCGCGACAGTCGCTCGAAGTAGGGATCGCCGAACGGCATCGGGAACGATCGGCTGCGCCATGCGGCCGCAGCACCGCATCCGAGCGCGAGCACGGCGCGCGGCACCACGACGACGATCGCCAGCGTCAGCGCGATCAGGTGCAGCCAGGGCGCCGCCGGCGCGCCGACCGTGCCCGCCCCGGCTGCCACGCGCATTGCCGCGAACGCCGCTTCGTCGGGCAGCGAGATGCCCGACAGCAAAGAAGCCGGAGCGAACACCGTCGAGACCAGCGCGTGCGCCGCGTGCGCGTCGAGCAGCGTGCTCTCCCAGACGACGCGGTAGTCGAGCGCGAGGCCGCGCAGGTAAAGGCCGGCGATGAAGCCGAGGCCGATCGCCGCGGCGCCAGCGTGCAGCAGCGTCTCGCCGCGCAACATCGCCAGGCCGCGGCTGCGCGCGAGCCAGAGCGAGGCGTAGCGGCGCGGCGCTTCGAAACCGCCCTTGGCGGCGCGCCGGATCGGGCCGAGTCCGCGCTGCGCGAGTGCCTGGGCGAAGCGCAGGATCGGGCCCGGCGCCGAGGACGATGAACGGCGCGCCAGCCGCACCAGCGGCGTGACGAGCAGCAGCAGGTAGACGATCACGTTCCACAGCAGGACGCCCCACAGCGGCGGCGCGAGCAGGTTGATGCGCTGGTTCGAGCCGATCGTGTCGGCGGCGACGCCGAGCGCGAAGGCGACGACAAGCACCACCACGAGCGCGCCGCCGCGCGGCATCGGCTCGGCGGCGAGCCGCACGAGCTGCGGCTCGCGCTCGCCGAGCCGGTGCATCGCGTGGACGGCGCGCTTCGAGACGAAGGCGTCGAGATCGTCGCCGTCGGCCGATGCCTCGCGGGCCACGCGATCGGCCCAGGCGCGATCGTCGGCGCTCCAGCTCGGGCTCGTGGGCGTCGCGGTCTCGAACGCTTCGAGCAGCGTGACATCGCGGGCGCGGCGTGCGTCCATCGTGCGGTCAGCCGACGCTGCTGGCGAGCGCCCGCGCGATCAGGATCTTCTGCACGTCGGAGGTGCCCTCGTAGATGCTGCACACACGCACGTCGCGCCAGATGCGCTCGACCGGAAAGTCGGCAACGTAGCCGTAGCCGCCGTGCACCTGGATCGCCTCGCTGCAGACGCGCTCGGCCATCTCGCTCGCGAACAGCTTGCCCATCGCCGCTTCCTTCAGGCACGGCACGCCGGCGTCCTTCAGGCTGGCGGCGTGGTGCACGAGCTGGCGCGCCGCCTCGATCTGCGTCGCCATGCCGGCGAGGCGGAACTGCACCGCCTGGTGCTCGAAGATCGGCTTGCCGAAAGCCACCCGTTCCTTCGCGTACGCGAGCGCTGCCTCGAACGCGGCGCGTGCCATGCCGATCGCCTGCGCGCCGATGCCGATGCGCCCGCCTTCGAGGCCCGACAGCGCGATCTTCAGCCCCTGGCCTTCGTCGCCGAGGCGGTTTTCGACCGGGACGCGGCAGTTCTCGAAGACGATCTGCGCGGTGTCGCTCGCGTGCTGCCCGGCCTTCTCCTCCAGCCGCGCGACGGTGTAGCCGGGCGTCGCCGTCGGCACGACGAACGCCGAGATGCCGCGCTTGCCGGCCGCCTTGTCGGTCACGGCCATGACGATCGCCACGTCGCCGTTCTTGCCGCTCGTGATGAACTGCTTGACGCCGTCGATCACGTAGACGTCGCCCTGGTCGTCGTGGACATGCCGCGCCGTCGTGCGCAGGCCGCTCGCCTCCGAGCCGACGTGCGGCTCGGTGAGGCAGAACGCACCGAGCATCTCGCCCCTGGCGAGCGGCACCAGCCAGGCCTGCTTCTGGGCGTCGTTCGCCCACGCCATCAGGATGGAGCAGACCGGGCAGTTGTTGACGCTGACGATGGTCGAGGTGGCACCGTCGCCGGCGGCGATCTCCTCGAGGAGGACGGCGAGCGCGAGGTAGTCGAGGCCGGCGCCGCCGAGCTCGGCGGAAACCGCGACGCCGTAGCAGCCGAGCTCGGCGAGGCCGCGCAGCGCGTCGCGCGGGAACTCGGCAGCGCGACTCCACGCCGCCGCGTTCGGCGCAACGTGGTCCTGCACGTAAGCGCGAACGGCCTCGCGGACGGCGCGGTGGTCGTCGCTCAGTTGCATGTCCCGGCTCCTCTCGTCATCGCTCCGCGACGATCTCGTCGCCGAGCCGCAGCAGGATCTGGCCTTCGGCCGGCAGCAGCAGCCCGCGCGCCGACCGCGCCTCGCCGTCGAGCCGCGTGATCCAGCCGCGCAGGCTGTCCTTGCGCGTCACATCGGTCACCGTCCAGCGCAGGTCCATGTTCTCGTCCGCGACGACGCCGGCGCGAAACGAGATATGGAAACCCAGGCCGAGGCTGGAACGCGGCGTGCCGTCGGCGAGGGGCTGCGAATAGTGCGTCGCCGTCATCGCCATCAGGATCGACGCGACGTGCGTGCCGCTCGCGATCAGGCCCGGGTAACCGGCCGCGCGCGCGAAGTCGGCATCGTGGTGCAGCGGATTGAGGTCGTCGACGGAGCGCGCGAAGGTACGGATCTCGTCTTCCGTCAGCCGCACGCGGCGGGTGAAGACATCGCCCGGCCGCGCCGGCAGCACGCTCGCCGACACGCCGTGCGTCAGAACAGCTCGACCGCCACCGCCGTCGCTTCGCCCCCGCCGATGCACAGCGCCGCGACGCCGCGCTTCTTGCCGAGCTTCTTCAGCGCGCCGAGCAGCGTGACGACGATGCGAGCGCCGCTGGCGCCGATCGGATGGCCGAGCGCGACGGCGCCACCGTGCACGTTGACGATCTCGTGTGGCAGCTTGAACTCGGCCATCGCCGCCATCGTCACCGCGGCGAACGCCTCGTTGACCTCCCAGAGGTCGACATCGGCCGCCTTCCAGCCCGCCTTCTTCAGCACCTTCTCGATGGCGCCGATCGGCGCCGTCGTGAACAGGGCCGGCGCCTGCGCGTGCATCGCGTGGGCGACGATGCGGGCGATCGGCCTGGCGCCGCGTTGCGTCGCCGTCGATTCGCGCATGAGCACCAGCGCGGCAGCACCGTCGGAGATGCTTGACGAGGTGGCCGCGGTGATCGCGCCGTCCTTCTTGAACGCGGGCTTGAGCCCGGGGATCTTGTCGAGCCTGGCCTTGAACGGCTGCTCGTCGTGCCTGACGATCGTCTCGCCGCCCTTGCCGGGCACCGCCACGGCAGCGATCTCCCAGTCGAAGCTGCCGTCCTCGTTGGCCTGCTTGGAGCGTGTCGTCGAGTCGATGGCGAACTGGTCCATCGCCTCGCGGGTGAACTTGTATTGCTCCACGCAGGTCTCGGCGAACACGCCCATCGCCTTGCCGCGCTCGTAGGCGTCTTCGAGGCCGTCGATCGCCATGTGGTCGTACAGCGGCGTCTGGCCGTAGCGCACGCCCTTGCGGACGAACGACAGGTGCGGCGCGTTGGTCATGCTCTCCATGCCGCCGGCGACGACGACGTCGGCGCTTCCGGCCTTGAGCATGTCGTGCGCGAACATCATCGCGCGCATCCCCGAGCCGCACATCTTCGACAGCGTCACCGCGCCGGCCGATTGCGGCAGGCCGGCGCCGAGCGCCGCCTGGCGTGCCGGCGCCTGGCCCTGGCCGGCCATCAGGCAGTTGCCGAGCAGCACCTCGTCGACCGCATCACCCGGAATGCCGGCCCGCTCGACCGCGGCCCTGACGGCCACGGCGCCGAGCTGATGCGCGGCGAGCGCGGAGAAGTCGCCGAGCATGCCGCCGATCGGCGTGCGCGCGGCAGAGGCGATGACGATGGAATCGGTGGTCATGGGCAAGCTCCTCGATGTGGCTGGGCAGAGAAGCGCTTCTGCCCGTCGTAAGGGAACACATCATGCACGTATCCGGCGGCGATAAGGGCCTGGTGGCCCTGCCAGAAGCCCGCGTCGAGCAGGTCGGCATGGTGCTCCATGAACACCTTGCGCACGGCCGGGTTGCCGAGCAGGAAGGGCTCGAAGGTCTCGGGAAACACGTCCTTCGGGCCGACCGCGTACCAGACCTCGGCCGACATCTCCTCTTCCTCGTTGCGCGGCTCCGGAACCTTGCGAAAGCGGCAATCGGTGAGGTATTCGATCTCGTCGTAGTCGTAGAACACGACCTTGCCGTGGCGGGTGACGCCGAAGTTCTTCCACAGCATGTCGCCGGGGAAGATGTTGGCGCGCACCAGGTCCTTGATCGCGTTGCCGTACTCGACCACGGCGGCCTCGACCTGCAGCGGCGTGGCGTCCTGCAGGTAGATGTTGAGAGGCACCATGCGCCGCTCGATGTAGACATGGTGGATGACGAAGCTCTCGCCCACCTCCTCGACCAGGCTCGCGCACTGCTCGCGCAGCTCGGCCAGCAGCTCGTCGTCGAAGCGCGCGACGGGGAAGGCAACGTTGCTGTATTCCAGCGTGTCGGCCATGCGGCCGACACGGTCGTGCTGCTTGACGAGCAGGTACTTGCCCATGACCTGCTCGCGCGTGATCTCCTTTTGCGCCGGAAAGGCGTCCTTGATCACCTTGAACACATAGGGAAAGCTCGGCAGGTCGAACACCAGCATCACCATGCCCTTGATCCCGGGCGCGATGCGGAAACGGTCCGACGAGTGGCGGATGTGGTTGAGGAAGTCGCGGTAGAAGAGGTTCTTGCCCTGCTTCTGCAGGCCGAGCGCGGAGTAGATCTCCGAGCGCGGCTTTCTCGGCATCAGCGAGTGCAGGAACTGCACGTAGGCCGAGGGCACTTCCATCGTGACCATGAAATAGGCCCGCGCGAAGCTGAAGACGAGCAGCAGGTCGTCCTCGCCGAAGAGCGCGGTGTCGATCGTGAGGCCGCCGCTCTCGCCGTGCACGATCGGCAGCGCGAACGGTGTCTCGTGGAAGCCGTTGATCACCTTGCCGACGACGTAGGCGCCCTTGTTGCGGAAGAAGAGCGACGCGAGCACCTGGATCTGGAAGTTGGCGCGCAGCCGCGCGTCGCCGAGATGCGCCTCGACGGCGCGCATCACGGAGGCAATGTCGCGGTCGAGCTCCTCGAAGGGGCGCTCGAGCTGGAAGTTGGAAACGATGCGCGTCCAGGTCCGGCGCAGTGTCTCGCGGGTCGGGTAGTAGGCGCGGTAGGTCGGCAGCGACGCCGGCGCGTCGTTCTCGATGTACTCGGTGGAGACCGCGGGACGGACGAAGATGAAGTCGTTGTGGAAGTAGCTGTGGTGCAGGATCTTCGTCGTCACCGAGTTGAAGAAGGTCTCGGCGAGCTCGGGCTGGTGGTGCTCGATGAGCAGGCCGATGTAGTGGAGCTTGACCTGCTGCCACACGTCCATCGGCAGCTCGCCGGCGCCGAACTCGCGCTGCAGCCGCTCGGTCGCCTCGACCACGCGCCGGTCGTAGTAGGCGATGCGCTGCGCCTGCGCGCGCTGCTGCCCGGCCCAGTCGGCTCGCTCGAAGCGACCCTTGGCGCCGGCGCTCGCCTCGCGAAAGAGCGTGTAGTGACGGTCGAACCCCTCGAGCATCGCCACCGCGATGGCGTGTGCGCGCGCATCGGTCAGCGCGACCGGGAAGGCGGAGGGGCCGGTCGGCGGGTGCCGCGTCTGCGTCACCGCGTGCCCGCGTCGTAGCGGCCGCGGATGCCGCCGATGGCCGCCGTGTACGTCGCCTCGAGCGACGCCGGCGAATCGACCGTCATGCGCAGGTCCTTCAGCAGCCCGTTGTGCAGCCGGTAGAACCAGCCATGGACGACGACCGGCTGGCCGCGCGCCCAGGCATCGGTGACGACCGTCGTCTCGCAGACGTGGCGCGCCTGCTCGACGACGTTGAGCTCGCCGAGCGCATCGACTCGCACCTCCGGGTCGACGCTGTCGAGCCAGTCGGCATGGCGGTCACGCACATCCTGCACGTAGCGCAGCCAGTTGTCGGCGAGGCCGACGCGGCGGCCCTCGAGCGCCGCGGTGACGCCGCCGCAGCGCGAGTGCCCGACGACCATGATGTGCCGCACCTTGAGCACGTCGGTCGCGAACTGGACCACCGCGAGGCAGTTGAGGTCGCCATGGGCGACGACGTTGGAGACGTTGCGGTGCACGAACACCTCGCCCGGCAGCAGGTCGACCAGCTCGTTGGCCGGCACGCGGCTGTCGGCGCAGCCGATCCAGAGATACCTCGGGTTCTGCTGCTGGTCGAGCCGGGTGAAGAAGCCGGGTGATCGGCCCTCGATCTTGGCCGCCCAGGCGCGGTTGCGAACGAACAACTCGTCGAGCGAGGGGGTCATGTCGGCGGCGGCGGTGGCGTCCTGCTCGCTCATGCCGCTCTCCGCTTCGCGTCGAGCACGCGCTGCGCCGCCGACTGCTGCCCGACGACCTCGTCGAGCGTGGCCTGCAGGTCGACCATGCGCTGCTCGATCTGCGCCCGGTGCGCGGCGAGCACGGCGAGGAAGCGCCGCAGCTGCGGCCCGGTGTCGCGCTTGCTGTCGTACATCTCGATCAGCTCCTTCACTTCCGCGAGCTTGAGGCCGAGCCGCTTGCCGCGCACCGTCAGCAGCAGCCTCGCGCGGTCCCGCGCGGTGTAGACGCGGTTGCGGCCGGAACGCGACGGCTCGAGCAGGCCGCAATCCTCGTAGAAGCGGATGGTGCGCGTGGTGACGCCGAACTCGCGCGCGAGCTCGCCGATCGTGTAGCGAACGGCAGGGCGAGCGGCCGGCCGTGAACCCGGCGGCCCGGCTGGCTCGCGGCGCGCGAGGGCAACGGCGTTCGACATCGGCGTCTACACTCCACAATTGACGTTTACGTAAAGTGTAATGCGACGATGAACCTTCTCGAAAGCCAGCTCGACTATCCGTTCGGTGATGCACTCCCCGAGCGGGGGAGCGCGATCGAGGTGGCCCCGGGCATCGTGTGGATCCGCATGGGGCTGCCCTTCCAGCTCGACCACATCAACGTCTGGGCGCTCCGCGACGAGACCGACGGCCGAGCCGGCTGGACCCTCGTCGACACCGGCGTCGACAACCCCGCCACCCGTGCCGACTGGGACCAAGTCCTCGCCGGTCCGCTCGGAGGCGAACCGGTGCTGCGCGTCGTCGTCACCCACATGCACCCCGACCACATCGGCTCGGCGCACTGGCTGTGCGAGCGATTCGGGGCGCGGCTCTGGATCAGCGCGACCGATTTCCACATCGCCCGCATCGCCTCCGGCGCGACCAGCGGCTTCAGCGCGCCCGTGTCGAACGCCTTCATGGTCGAGCACGGCCTCGCCGCCGACGCCAAGGCAGCCGAGATCGGCAAGCGCAGCAACTACTACCGCAGCCTCGTGCCGCAGGTGCCGTCCGAGTACCGGCGCCTGCTCGACGGCGGCAGCGTCGAGATCGGTCGCGGCGCCGCGCGCCATGCCTGGCGCTGCATCGCCGGCTACGGCCATGCGCCCGAGCACATGTCGCTGCACGACGACGAGGCCGGCGTGCTCGTCAGCGGCGACATGGTGCTGCCGCGCATCTCCACCAACGTGAGCGTGATCGACATCGAGCCCGAGGCTGACCCGCTGCGCCTCTACCTCGACTCGCTCGAGCGGATGCGCGCGGTCCCGGCCGACACGCTCGTGCTGCCGTCGCACGGCCGACCGTTTCGCGGCCTGCACACCCGCATCGACCAGCTGCAGGCGCATCACGAAGACCGCTTTGCCGAGGTGATGGATGCGATCCGCGAGAAGGGGCCGCAGTCGGCCTACGAGCTCGTTCCCGTGATCTTCCGTCGCCCGCTCGACGCGCACCAGATGAGCTTCGCGATGGGCGAATCGATCGCGCACCTGCACGCGCTGTGGCATGCCGGACGTCTGTCGCGCCAGCCGGGCGACGACAAGGTGATGCGGTTCGCCGCGGTCGCTGCCGGCTGACTCACCTGCCCATCGCGGCATCGTCCGCGAGACTCGCGTCCCGCGCGGCCTCTCGCAGCCGCGCGACCTCCCGGTCCACGTCGGGCACCACGGACCGGACCGCCTGCCAGAACCGGGGCCCGTGGTTCATCTCGCGCAGGTGCGCGAGCTCGTGGGCGACAACGTAGTCGATCGTCGCCGGCTCGTGCTGGATCAGGCGCCAGTGCAGGCGGACATCGCCGCGCGTCGTCGCGCTGCCCCAGCGCGTCTTCGCCGACGACAGCTTGACGCTGCGCACGCGCACCGCGAGCGCCGCCTCGAAATGCCGGCAACGGGCGGTGAAATGATCGATCGCCCGGCGTTGCAGCCAGCCGTGCACTGCGTCGCGCAGGCGCTCGGGAGCGGCGTCGCGTGGCAGGGCGAGGCGAAGCTGCGCTGGAGCGCCGTCGCCCCCGCCGGCGCTGAATGCCGTCGGCTCGGCGCCGTCGGGGTCGACGACGATGCGCAGCGGCTCGCCGAGGAACGCGACCAGCGCGCCACTGGCCCAGACGACGCGCGCCGCGTCGGCGCGCACCCGGCGCTCGGCCTGTTCGTCCAGCCTCGCGACGACCCAGCGCGCCTTCTCCTGCAGCGCCGACTCGATCTCCCGCAGCGAGGCGCGGTTGGGCGCCGACACGACCAGACCTGCGGGCCCGACCACGAAGCCGATGCTGCGTCGACGGCTGCGGCGCAGCGACCAGACGACGCGGCGGCCGCCCAGCGACGACGCGCGACCGCCCGACGACGGCGGCAAACGAGTCGGCTGCGGCGCGGTCGGCGCCGCGTCCTGGTCGTGGTCATCAAAGAGCGAACGCTGCAGCACGTCGACGACGCGCCGCAAACCTCGAACCACGCCGCCGATCACGCCGCTCCCGCTCCGGCCGCGCCTTCGCCCGTCCTCGCCTCGGCGGCCGCCGCGTAGGCCAGCGGATCGAGGCGCCGCATCTCCGCCTCGATCCAGGTCTCGACTTCGCGCATCAGCGAGTCGGCGTCGCGGCCGGCGGAGTCGATCGGCCGGCCGATCGAGATGTCGATGGTCCCGGGGATGAGCACGAAACTCTTCTTCGGCCAGCAGCGCGCAGATGTCACGGCCACCGGCAGCACCGGCCGGCCGGTCTGCACGGCGAGCCGCGTGCCACCGTTCTTGTAGGTTCCCTGGCTGCCACGTGCGGTGCGCGTGCCTTCGGGAAACATGATCACCCAGTTGCCCTGCGCCATGTACTTGCGACCCTGCTCGGCCACCTTGTTCCAGGCTTCCGTGCGGCGGCTGCGGTCGATGTGGATCAAGTCCATTCGCGCCATCGCCCAGCCGAAGAACGGGATGTAGAGGAGCTCGCGCTTGAAGACGTAGCACAGCGGGTGCGGCATCAGCGTGGGATAGGCCAGCGTCTCCCACGTCGACTGGTGCTTCGACAGCAGGACCACCGGCGAATCGGGAACATGCTCCCAGCCGTGGATGCGGTGGCGAACGCCGCAGATCACGCGTGCGCCCCAGACCGACACGCGCAGCCAGCCGGCGCACATCCAGTACAGCCGCTCGCCGCGCACGAACACCGAATAGAGCACGGCCGCCGTGCCCCACGGCGCGACCGTCGCGGCGAGGAAGACAACGTACAGCGTCGAGCGCACGACGGCGAGCGCACGGCTCATGCGAGCGCTCCGAAAGCCGAGTCCTCGCCCGCTGGCAAGCCCCGGTCGCGCCGCTCGTCGTGCAGCAGTTCCTGCGCGAAGGCGGCAAGGCCGCGGTGGGCCCGCGCGCCGGGAACGAGGGCGAGCACCGCGGCGACCTCGGCGTCGTCGAGCCGCGCCGCCTTGCCGCTGCGAACGAAGTGGGTGTGGCAGCCGACCGCGGCGCCGGCCTGCAGGTCGCGCAGCGAGTCGCCGACGAGGTGGGCATCGGCGAGGTCGCTTCCGTAGCGCTCGGCGATCGTCTCGAACAGGCCCGGCAAGGGCTTGCGGCAGCGGCAACCGTCGCCGGGCGCGTGCGGGCAGAAGAAGACGGCGTCGATCCGGCCGCCGACCATCGCCAGCTCGCGGTTCATGCGGGCGTGGATCGCCGTCAGCGCTTCCATGTCGAAGAGGCCGCGCGCCAGCCCCGACTGGTTGGTCGCGATCACGGTGTGCCAGCCGGCATGGTTGAGCCGCGCGATCGCCTCGAGCGCGCCGGGCACCGCCACCCACTCCTCGGCGGTCTTGACGTAGTCGTCGCGATCCTCGTTGATCGTGCCGTCGCGGTCGAGGATGACGAGCTTCATCGTGGTCGACTCAGGCGGCCAGCCGGGACAAGTCGGCGATGCGATTCATCGCCGCGTGCAGCCGTGCCAGCAGCGCCAGGCGGTTGGCGCGCAGCGCAGCGTCGTCGGCGTTGACCATGACGCCCTCGAAGAACGCATCGACAGGGCCGCGCAGCGCAGCGAGCGCCCGCAGCGAGTCGACGTAGGCACCGTCGGCGTAGCGCGCGTCGGCGACCGGCGCGACCTTTCCAAGCGCGCCGTGCAGCGCCGCCTCCGCGGGCTCGACCAGAAGCGACGCGTCGACCGTCGCCGGCACCGCCGCGTCGGCCTTGCGCAGGATGTTGCCGACCCGCTTGTTCGCGGCGGCCAGCGCCACCGACTCGTCGAGCCGCTGGAAGTCGGCGACGGCGTGCAGCCGCCGGGCGACGTCGCCGAGCGGCGGCCGCATCGACAGCACCGCGTCGACGGCGCGTGCATCGTACGTCGCCGCGAGCAGGTTGGCGTAGCGCTCGTAGACGAAGTCCTCGATCTCGCCGAGCGCGCTGTCGGTGATGACGCCAGGCTCGAACGTCGACGCAGCGAACCAGATCAGCGCGCGAAGGTCGAGCGCGCCGCCGCTCGTCTCGAACGCGCGCACCAGGGTGAGCGCGCTGCGGCGCAACGCGAACGGGTCCTTCTCGCCGGTCGGCTTCGAGCCGCTGCCCCAGATGCCGACCAGCGCCTCGGCGCGATCGGCGATGACGAGCGCCGTGCCGACCGGGTTGCCGCCGGCCTCGCCTTCGCCGGCGCGGTGGATGTACTGGCCGCGGATCGCCGCTGCCACGGTGCCGTGCTCGCCATCGTGCGCCGCGTAGTAGCCCCCCATCACGCCCTGCAGCTCCGGGAACTCGCCGACCATGTCGGTCAGCAGGTCGGCCTTGGCGAGCTCGGCGGCGCGATCGGCCAGGTCGACGTCGGCACCGATCTCGTCGGCGACCCATCGCGCGATGCGGCGCAGGCGCCGCACCCGGTCGCCCTGGCTGCCGAGCCTGGCGTGGTAGACCACGCGGTCGAGCTCGGGCACGCGCGACACCAGCGTGCGCCTGCGATCCTGGTCGAAGAAGAACTTCGCATCGGCCAGGCGGGGGCGAACGACGCGCTCGTTGCCTTCGATCACCGCCCTCGGGTCGGCCGGCGACACGTTCGCCACGACGAGGAAGCGCTCGGTCAGCGCGCCGGACGCGTCGACGAGCGGAAAGTATTTCTGGTTGGCCCTCATCGTCAGGATCAGGCACTCGGGGGGCACGGCGAGGAACGACGCGTCGAACGCGCAGGCGACGACGTTGGGCTGCTCGACGAGCGCGGTGACCTCGTCGAGCAGGTCGGCGTCGTCGAGCACGCGCAGGCCGCACGCCGCCGCCGCCGCCGCGAGCTGCTTCGCGACCCGATCGCGTCGCGTCTCGAACGACGCGATCACCGCGCCTTCGCGCTCGAGCCGATCCGCGTAGTGCGACGCCTCGACGAGCACGATCGGCTCGCGGCTGCCCTCGAAGCGGTGCCCGCGCGTGACGCGGCCGGCGTCCAGCCCGAGCGCACGCACCGGCACGACATCGGCGCCGTGCAGCGCGACGAGCCCGTGCGCCGGGCGGACGAAGCTCACGCTCGTCCAGCCGTCGGCGAGCTGGTACTGCATCACCTTGGCGATCGGCAGGGCGGCGATCGCGGCGTCGAGCGCGCGCTGCAGGCCGTCGGCGAGAGCCGCGCCGGGCGCCACCGTGTCGAGGAAGAGCGATTCGGCCTTGCCGTCGGCGCGCCGCTGCAGCTCGGGAAGCACGGACGCATCGGCGCCCACCGCAGCGAGCTTCTTCAGCAGCGCCGGCGTCGCTTCGCCGTTCGCCGTGAGACCCACGCTCGCCGGCATCAGCTTGATCGACACAGCACGGTCGGTGGCCCGTGATGCCACCTGGTCGATCGAGACCGCGAGCCGGCGCGGCGTCGCGTACGGCGTGACTGCGGCCTCCGCCGATGCGAGCCCCTGCGCCCGCAGCGAGTCGACGATGCCCGACGCGAACGCCGCCCCGAGCTTGGCGAGCGACTTCGGCGGCAGCTCCTCGACGAACAGCTCGACGAGGAGGGTATGGCGACTGCTCACGACCGCGCCTCGGCAGCGCGTTCGCGGGCGACGATCTGCGCCGTCGCTTCTTCGGCCCAGGCCTTCGGCGCCATCGGAAATCCGAGGCGGCGGCGGCTGTCGACGTAGCTCTGCGCCACGCTGCGCGCCAGCGCGCGGATCCGGCCGATGTAGGCCGCGCGCTCGGTCACGCTGATGGCACCTCGCGCGTCGAGCAGGTTGAAGCTGTGCGCCGCCTTCAGCACCTGCTCGTAGGCCGGCAACGCGAGCTGCTCGTCCATCAGCCGTTTCGCGCCGCGTTCGTGCGCAGCGAAGGCATCGAGCAGAAAGGCGACGTCGCTGTGCTCGAAGTTGTAGGTGCTCTGCTCGACCTCGTTCTGGTGGTAGACGTCGCCATAGGTGATGTCGTCGGTCCACTTCAGCTTGTAGACGCTGTCGACACCTTGCAGGTACATCGCCAGCCGCTCGAGACCGTACGTGATCTCGCCCGTGATCGGCTTGCAGTCGATGCCGCCGACCTGCTGGAAGTAGGTGAACTGCGTCACCTCCATGCCGTTGAGCCAGACCTCCCAGCCCAGGCCCCAGGCGCCGAGCGTCGGGTTCTCCCAGTCGTCCTCGACGAAGCGCACGTCGTTGGTCGACAGGTCGAGGCCGAGCGTGGCAAGCGAGCCGAGGTAGAGGTCGAGGATGTCGGCCGGAGCGGGCTTGAGCACCACCTGGTACTGGTAGTAGTGCTGCAGCCGGTTCGGGTTCTCGCCGTAGCGCCCGTCCTTCGGCCTGCGGCTCGGCTGCACGTAGGCGGCCTTCCACGGCTCGGGGCCGAGCGCGCGCAGGAAGGTCGCGGTGTGGCTGGTGCCGGCGCCGACCTCCATGTCGTACGGCTGCAGCAGCGCGCAGCCCTGCTCGGCCCAGTACGTTTGCAGGCGGAGGATGACGTCCTGGAAGGTGCGCATGTCGAATGGGAAAGCCGCGCGATTCTAGGGACGGGGTCTGCGCGCCCAGGCCCGCACGAGCACCGCGAAGGCGGCGAGCGCGAGCGGCCACAGGCCGAAGCGAGCCGCCCACCACGTGTACGGCGTGACGCCGCTGCGGCCCTCGACGGTCGCGTCCAGCGTGCCACGGGTGAACGGTGGCAGCGCGGCGGTGACGACGCCGCGGTGGTCGATCACCGCCGTCGTGCCGGTGTTCGTGGCGCGCAGCATCGGCCGCTGCAGCTCCAGCGTTCGCATGCGCGAGATCTGCAGGTGCTGCGGCACCGCGATCGTCTCGCCGAACCAGCCGATGTTCGACACGTTGGCGAGGATCGTCGGCGCGGCCGCCGGATCGGAGAAGCGCGCCGCGAGCTCCTCGCCGAACAGGTCCTCGTAGCAGATGTTCGGGGCGACTCGCTCGACGCCGACGACAAACGACGGCGCGACCAGCGGGCCGCGGTTGAAATCGCCGAGGGGAATGTGCATCAGCTCGGTGAACCAGCGAAAGCCGGTCGGGATGAATTCGCCGAACGGCACGAGGTGGTGCTTGTCGTAGCGGTAGAAGCCGTCGGGCGCCGATGCGTTCGCCGCCGAGATGCCCGCCACCGAGTTGGTGTAGCCGAGCGTCTCGTCGCCGAGCGGCAAGCCGAGCAGCGCCGACTGCCGGCCGGCGCGAAAGTGCGCGAGCACGGTCCCCCACCAGGCCGGGTCGAGCTGCGCCGGCAGCCGCGGGATCACCGTTTCGGGGCCGACGACGAGCTGTCCTTTCGACCGTTCGAGCTGCGAGGCGAGCAGCGCGAGCGCATCGTCGATGAACCGCGCCTCGAACTTCTCGTTCTGGGGAATGTTTCCCTGGAGCAGCGTGACGGTGAGCGTCGACGTCGGCTTCGTGAACGCGGCGCTGCCGGCGACGGCGCCGCCGAGCACGACGACGATCGCCGCCAGGCCCGACGCGAGCCAGCCCCTGGGCGAGCGCAGGCGGGCGCCGCCGATCGCGCCGGCGATCGCGCCGCCGACGAACGCCACGAGCGCGCCGATGCCGTAGACGCCGATCCACGGCGCCCAGCCACCGAGCGGCGAGTCGACGTGCGCATAACCCGCAGCGACCCATGGAAATCCGGTGAAGATCACGCCGCGTGCCAGCTCGGCGAGCACGAACGCGGCAGCGAACACGGCGGCGTAGGCCAGCGTGTTCCCCGGCCTGCATCGAGCTGCGAGCGCCATCGCCGCGGCGAGGTAGAGCGAGAGGAAACTCGCCAGCGCGAACACGGCGAGCGCGGCCATCCACGCCGGCAATCCGCCGTAGCGGTGCAGGCTCACGTAGAGCCACCACACGCCGGCGCACAGCCACGCGCAGCCGAAGACGAAGCCGAGCGCCGCTGCGCGACCGGGCGACGCGGCGCGAACCCGCCACGCCAGCAGCGCGAGCGCGAACAGCTGCAGCGGCCACCAGGCGGTATGGACGTAAGCCACGGTCTGAACCGCGCCCGCCAGGCCCACCACCGCGATGTCGACGGGCCACGGCAGCGTGCGGGCGCCTGGCTCCCGAAGCACCGCTGATCGACGCCCGCCGGTGTCGTCGACGAGGCTCAAGCGCCGTCGGACCCGAGCGCTTCCTCGGCCGCGCGTGTCACCTTGAACCAGCGGACGGCGCCGCCGCGCGCGAGCATCACCGAAAACACCAGCCCGAACGTGGTCACCGACTCGCCGCGGCTCGGCACCCGGCCGGCCTCGTGGGCGACGAGACCGCCGATGGTGTCGAACGTGTCGGTCGGCAGCTCGACGTCGTAGAACACCTTGACCGCCTCGACCGGCGTGTCGCCCGCCACACGCTGGCTGCCGTCGGCCAGGGTGTAGATGCCGGTTTCGCCTTCCTTCTGCTTCTCGTCGAATTCGTCCTCGATCTCGCCGACGATCTCCTCGAGCACGTCCTCGATGGTGATGAGGCCGGCGGTGCTGCCGAACTCGTCGATGACGACGGCGAGGTGGTTGCGGCTCGAGCGGAACTCGCGCAGCAGCTCGTTGAGCGACTTCGACTCCGGAACGAACGACGCCGGCCGCAACAGCGCACGGACCTTGAGCTCGGGCCAGCGCTGCAGCTTCAGCAGGTCCTTGGCGAGCAGGATGCCGATGATGTTGTCGCGCTTGTCTTCGTAGACCGGGAAGCGCGAATGGGCCGTCTTGATGACGGTCTGCAGCATCGCGTCGTACGGCGCGTCGATGTCGAGCAGGTCCATGTGGCGGCTGGCGACCATGACGTCGCCGGCGGTCATGTCGGCCATGCGCAGCACGCCCTCGAGCATCATCCGGCTCTCGGGCTCGATCAGCTCCTTCTGCTCGGCGTCGGCGAGCTGCTCCATGAGCAGGTGGCGCGTCTCGGGCCCGGGCGCGACGAACTCGACGAGCTTCTGGAACAGGTTTTTCTTCTCGGCGGCAGCCGGTTGGGCGGGCCTTTCGCCGCTGCGCGACGATCGGGCATCGCCGACGCGCGATGATCGTGCAGCTGGAGGTTCTGACATGGCGTGGGCGCGTGGCGCTGCGACGAGCTTACCCGAAGCGACCGCGCCCGCAGGCCGGCGACCGGCGCCGCCACTTGACACGTCTGCTACCTTGAAAGGTTGCCGGTTCGTCATCAATTGATTCGGCCACGGCTGCAGCCGTGCAGAACCCCAGACCGAAAGCGCGCCATGGCCCTCATCCCTGCCACCATCCTCACCGGCTTCCTCGGCTCCGGAAAGACGACGCTGCTCAAGCGCGTGCTGACCGAGGCGCACGGCCAGAAGATCGCCGTCATCGAGAACGAGTTCGGCGAGGAGAACATCGACAACGAGATCCTCGTGCAGGATTCCAAGGAGCAGATCGTCCAGCTCAACAACGGCTGCGTGTGCTGCACGATCCGCGAGGATCTGCGCTCCACGCTCGCCGACCTGGCCGAGCGAAAGCGCAAGGGCGAGCTCGACTTCGAGCGCGTCGTCATCGAGACCACGGGTTTGGCCGACCCCGGCCCGGTCGCGCAGACGTTCTTCATGGACGACGAGATCGCCGAGAGCTACCTGCTCGACTCGGTGCTCACGCTCGTCGATGCCAAGCACGCCGACGAGACGCTGGACACCCGGCAGGAGGCGCGCAAGCAGATCGGTTTCGCCGACCAGATCTTCATCAGCAAGACCGATCTCGTGGACGACGAGACCGTCGAGGCGCTGATTCACCGCGTCAAGCACATGAACCCGCGGGCGAAGCAGACCAAGGTGCATTTCGGCGAGGTGCCGATCGCCGACGTGTTCGACCTGAAGGGTTTCAACCTCAACGCCAAGCTCGAGATCGACCCCGACTTCCTCAAGGAGGTCGATCACGGGAACGGCGATCACGATCACGACCACCAAGGCCACGACCACGCGCCCGGCGAGCACTGCGACCACCCGCACCACCACGCCCACGACGACGACGTGAAGTCGTTCGTCTTCCGCGCCGAGAAGCCGTTCGATCCGGGCAAGCTCGAGGATTTCCTCGGCTCGATCGTCCAGGTGTACGGCCCGAACATGCTGCGCTACAAGGGCGTGCTGAACATGAAGGGCTCTGACCGCAAGGTGATCTTCCAGGGCGTGCACCAGCTGATGGGCTCCGACCTCGGCCCGAAATGGGCGGCAGGCGAGAAGAAGACGAGCAAGCTCGTCTTCATCGGCATCGAGCTGCCGCGCGAGATCCTCGAGCAGGGGCTGCAGCAGTGCCTCGCCTGAGCCTTTTCACACGCCGCGGCAGGAACACACGCCTGGTGACTACAATCCGCGCCGGCCGAAAGGGCCCCGACGAACAGGTCGCTCCAGGCCGACGGAGTTCCGTCGGCGAGCAGAGGAAACCGTCGTGAGCACATCGGCCGGCAAGAAGACAGCATCGAAGGCAGCCCCCGCGAAAAAGGCGAAGGCGGTGGCTGGGAAGGCGGCGACGGCACCGAAGACCGCCACGGCCGCGGCGCCCGCGAAACCGGCGAAACCGGCGAAACCGGCGAAACCCGCCGGGCCGGCCAAGGCGACGGGCAAGGCTGCCCCCGCCGTGAAGGCCGGCGCGCCCGGCGCGAAGCCGACCGGCAAGGCATCCCAGGCAGCGCCGTCGTCGGCGCCGGCACCGGCACCGGCCGTCGCCAAGGTCGCGGCGCCCGTCCCGGCCCTGCCGCCCGCGATGCCGCCGGGCGTCGTGCCACGCAAGGGCAAGGGCACCCCGAAGTACTTCGTGGCGCCGGTCCAGGCGCCGCTTCCGCCGCCCACGTCGCGGTTCGCCGACCGGTTCGCGCCCCCGCGGCCTCCCACCCGGCAGATGAACCAGCAGGAACACGAGATCACCCGTCAGAAGCACAAGTCGGACCCGAAGCTGGCCAATGCGTGGAAGAGCAAGGCCGGCCGCGACCTCTCCGACGACGAGGTGCTCGCGATGCCCGAAGCGGAGTACATGAACGAAAAGCAGCTCGAGTTCTTCAAGCTCAAGCTGCAGGGGCTGAAGAACGACCTCCTCAGCAATGCCGGCGAGACGACCGAGCACCTGCGCGAGGACACGTCGATCGTTCCCGACCCGGCCGACCGGGCGACGATCGAGGAAGAGCACGCCCTCGAGCTGCGAACGCGCGACCGTGAGCGCAAGCTGCTGAAGAAGATCTCGCAGTCGCTCGGAAGGGTCGAGTCCGGCGAGTACGGTTTCTGTGACGAAACCGGCGAACCCATCGGCCTGGGGCGTCTCATTGCCCGACCGACCGCTACACTGTCGCTCGAAGCGCAGCAGCGGCGCGAGCTGAAGCAGAAGATGTTCGGCGACTAGCTCTCACCAGCGTTTCGCCGCCTTCACCGCCGGCCCTCCGGCGGCCCGTTCGACAGGCCCCGATGGCGGAATCAAAGGACACAACGAGTTTCTTCCGGAAGGTGGTCCGCTTCGTGGCCAACCCGACGACGGAATGGACCGACCTCGACGCGCCGCTCGAGGACACGCGCGAGAGCGACTACGCCAAGGGCGAGCTCAAGGCGATGATCGAGCGCAAGCGCCGCAACGACTTCGTCCGCAAGCGCGAATTCGACATGCTGCGCAAGGTGCGCCGCGAAGGCCTCACCGGCGAGCAGCTCGCAGCGCTCGGCAGTTCGTCGCGCATCGACGATTCGGTGCCGCGCAACGCCGATCCGCCGGCCCGCCAGGACGCCGGCGTGAAGGCGAAGATCGACGAGATCGAGCAGCAGATGGTCGGCGACACGTACGCGAACACGCAGCGCACCCGCGCTCCCGAGTTCTACAACGCGCCGACGCAACCGGTGCCGATCGACGGGCTGGCCAAGCAGCAGAGCTCGCCTGCCGCGACACGGGTCGGTCGAGGCGAGGCATTCGAGTTCGCGCCGGTGCCCGCGGCGCCTGCCGCCGCGCCGCTGCCCGCGCCGCCCGCGCCGGCCGAGCCGCGCGCGGGCTCCATGGCGCCCATCAGCCTCGACCTCGCGCCGGCGAGCGAGTTCGGCAAGGCATTCGGCTCCTCGGCCTCGACCGAGGTCCAGCACGACCCCGACCTCGACGAGGCCGTGATCGCCTTCGCCAACGCCGACTTCGAGCAGTGCGAACAGGCCCTGTCGTCGCTGACCGGCCTCGGCGGCAGCCGCGCCCAGCACGCAGAAACGTGGCTGGTGCTGTTCGATCTCTACCGCGCGATCGGCCAGCAGCACAAGTTCGAGAGCCTGGCGCTCGATTACGCCCAGCAGTTCGGCTGGTCGGCGCCGCAGTGGTTCTCGTTGCCCAGGCTCGTCGCGGAGGCGGCGAGCAGCGAGGAGCGCGAGCCGACGCCACGCATCGACGGTCAGGTCGGCTGGGTCTGCGACGCCCATGTCGACGCCGACGGCGTGGCCCGGCTCGCGTCGCTGGCGCTGCAGATGCCGCTGCCCTGGGTGTTCGACTGGTCGCCCCTGCAGACGATCGACGCCGAGGGCTGCGACCGGCTCTCCGAGCTTTTCCGAAGCTGGATGCCGCAGGACCTCGACATGCGCTGGCTCGACGGCGACCGGCTGCTGGCCGTGCTGCAGGAAGCGGCGCCCACCGGCGTGCGCGACGCCGATCCGGCGTACTGGCAGCTGCGCCTCGACGCGTTGCGGATGGCCAACCGGCCCGACCAGTTCGACGAGGCGGCAATCGACTACTGCGTGACCTACGAGGTGTCGCCACCGTCGTGGGAGCCGGCCCGCTGCGTGGTGCGCGTCAGCGGCTCCGGCTCCGGCGCCGGCACGACCGTCCCGCCGCTGTCGCTCGTGAGCGACGCGTCGACCAGCTTTCACGAATCGCAGCTCAACGACGATTCGGGAGCGGTGCAGGTCTCGACGGTCGACTTGTCGGGCCAGCTCGTCGGCGACATCGCCGCGACGCTCGCCAAGATGGACGCCGAGCTCGGCCGGGCGACCATCGCCAACGTGTCGTGCGCGCGGCTCATCCGGGTCGACTTCATCGCCGCGGGCGACCTGCTCAACTGGGTCCTCGCCAAGCGCGGCGAGAACCGCACCGTGACCTTCCTCGACGCGCATCGCATGGTGGCGCTCTTCTTCGGCGCGATGGGCATCAACGAGCACGCGACGGTCAAGGTCCGCACCGTCTGAGCACCGTCCGGGGCGCAAGCGCTTGAAGGCGCGGCGCCGAGCCACAATCTCCGCCCGATGGACAGCTACCACGGCACGACGATCGTCAGCGTCCGGCGCGGCGCCCTCGTCGCGCTCGGCGGCGACGGTCAGGTCACGCTCGGCAATCTCGTCGTCAAGGCGACGGCTCGCAAGGTGCGCAGGCTTCACCACGACCGGGTGCTCGCCGGCTTCGCCGGCGCGACGGCCGATGCCTTCACCCTGTTCGAGCGCTTCGAGGCCAAGCTCGAGAAACACCAGGGGAACCTCGTGCGTTCCGCCATCGAGCTGACGAAGGACTGGCGCACCGATCGCGTCCTGCGCCGGCTCGAGGCGATGCTCGCCGTCGCCGACCACGAGTCGTCGCTCATCATCACCGGCAACGGCGACGTGCTCGAGCCCGAGCACGGCATCGTCGCCATCGGCTCGGGCGGCTCCTACGCCAGTGCCGCGGCGCGGGCGCTGCTGCAGCACACCGAGATGGCGCCCGCGGAGATCGTCAAGCGCTCGCTCGAGATCGCCGGCGACCTGTGCATCTACACGAACCAGAGCCACACCGTGGAGGTGCTCGGATGACGGCCGGGCGCCGGGCCGCTCCCAAGCCCGGCCGCGCCCCCGTGGGGGGCAGCGCAGCGGCGCGAGCCGCAAGCGTGGGGGCACCGTCATGAGCATGACGCCGCAGGAGATCGTGTCCGAGCTCGACCGGCACATCGTCGGCCAGCGCGATGCCAAGCGCGCCGTCGCGATCGCCCTGCGCAACCGCTGGCGGCGGCGGCAGATCGACGGCGCGATGCGCGCCGAGATCACGCCGAAGAACATCCTCATGATCGGGCCGACGGGCGTCGGCAAGACCGAGATCGCGCGCCGCCTGGCCAAGCTCGCCGACGCGCCCTTCATCAAGGTCGAGGCGACCAAGTTCACCGAGGTCGGCTATGTCGGCAAGGACGTCGACTCGATCGTTCGCGACCTGGTCGACATCGCCGTGAAGCAGGAGCGCGAGCAGGCGGTGAAGCAGCATCGCGGCCGCGCCGAGGATGCCGCCGAGGAGCGCATCCTCGCCGTGCTCGTTCCCGGCGCGCGCGACGAGCTCGGCCTCGCGCCGTCGCCCTCGGCCGAGAACACGGCGCGCCAAGTGATGCGCAAGCGCCTGCGCGAGGGCACGCTCGACGACCGCGAGATCGAGCTCGAGCTCGCCGAGCCCAAGCCGTCGATGGAGATCATGGGCCCGGCCGGCATGGAGGAGATGACCGAGCAGCTGCGCGGCATGTTCGCCAGCGTCGGGGGCGCGAGCAAGAAGAAGGTTCGCAAGCTCCGGATCGGCGAGGCGAGGAAGCTCCTCGTCGACGAGGAAGCCGACAAGCTCGTCAACGACGACGAAGTCAAGGCCGCCGCGCTGCACAACGCCGAGCAGAACGGCATCGTCTTCCTCGACGAGATCGACAAGGTCGCATCGCGCTCGGAGTCGCAGGGCGCCGACGTGTCGCGCCAGGGCGTGCAGCGCGACCTGCTGCCGCTCGTGGAGGGCACCACCGTCAACACCAAGTACGGCATGGTCAAGACGGACCACATCCTGTTCATCGCCTCGGGCGCGTTCCACTTCGCCAAGCCGAGCGACCTGATCCCCGAGCTGCAGGGGCGGTTCCCGATCCGCGTCGAGCTCGGGCCGCTGTCGGTCGACGACTTCGAGGCCATCCTCACGCAGACCCAGGCAAGCCTCGTCAAGCAATACACCATGCTGCTCGCGACCGAAGGCGTCACCCTCGACATCGCGCCCGACGCGATCCGCCGCATCGCCCAGCTCTCGTTCGACGTCAACGAGCGCACCGAGAACATCGGCGCCCGGCGCCTGGCGACGGTGATGGAGCGTCTGCTCGACGAGATCAGCTTCGATGCGCCGAACCGCAGCGGGCAGACGGTCGTGATCGACGCCGCCGCGGTCGACGCGAAGCTTGCCGACCTGGCGAAGAACGAGGACCTGTCGCGCTACATCCTGTAGCTGCGCCGTGGAGACTGCCGATGTCCGTCCACCCGATCGACCCGGCCGCCGTGGCCGACGCCCGCGTCCATCTCGCCGCGGCGCACCGGCTCGCCGTGCTGCACGAACTCGAAGAGGGCATCGACAACCACTTCACGATGACGCTGCCCGGCCGCGACGGGCACTACCTCGGCCTGCCCTATGGCCTGCACTGGTCCGAAGCGAGCGCGAGCAACCTGATCGTCTTCGACGACGATGGCCGTGTCGTCGAGGGCGCACCGGGCTCGCTCGAACTCTCGGCCCGGTGCATCCACGTACCGATCCATCGCCGCACGGCTGCGCGGGTCGTCCTGCACACGCATCAGACGTGGGCGATGGCGCTCAACATGCTCGAGGACAACCGGCTGCTGCCGGCCAGCCAGACGGCCGCCTTCTTCCACGAACGGATCGCCTACGACGACGACTACAGCGGCCTCGCCGACACGCTCGAGGAAGGCGAGCGACTGGCCTCGTTGATGGGCACGAAGCCGGTCGTCTTCATGCGCAACCACGGCGTGCTCGTCACCGGCGAGAGCGTGGCGCAGGCCTATCGCACGCTCTACCGCCTCGAGCGGGTGTGCCGCAATCAGGTGCTGGCGATGGGCACCGGCCGGGCGCTTTCGGTGCTCTCCGACGCCGTGGCGGCCCGGGTCCAGGCGCCGAATCCAGACGACAGCCATCGGCGACCCGAGCGCGAGCGGCTCTACTTCGAGGCGATGATGCGCGTGCTCGACCGCGAGCTGCCGGGCTACCGACAGTGAGCGTTCAGCCCCGCGGCTCGACGCGCACGTCGGTCTTCACCGAACTGGCGATGTAGCAGGCGTCGTGCGAGCGGTGATGGAGCCGCTCGACTTGCTCCTGTGTCGGCACCCGCTCGCCAGAGAACGTCGCCCGAGGGCGCAGCGTCACCACTGTCATCTGCTCGCGCCCGTCGGCGGCGCGCTCGCACGTTCCCTCCGCGGCGTCTTCGTACGCATCGACGATGAAGCCGTCGCGCGCGGCGAACGACAGAAAGAACAGCATGTGGCAGCTTGACAGCGCTGCGACAAAGGCTTCTTCCGGATCGACCGCCGCGTCGTCCGACCACGGCAGCGGCACGTTGTGCGGCGACGACGACGCCGCCACCTCGGCGCCACCGTCGAAACGCAGCGCGTGCCGCCGCGGGTAGCGCCCGGCGCGAAAGTCGGCGGGCGTTGTCGCTTCGGGCCGCGTCCAGACGCACGTCGCCGTGTGCGTGCTGGCCTTGCCCGGCTGGATGTTGCGCACGGTCACAGGGCGAGGCGCTTGCTCTGCAGGTGCAGGAGACCGTCGAAGATCAGCGTGTCGACCATCTCGACCGGTCGCTCCGTGATCGACGCGAGCTTCGTGGCGGCGCCGCCGCCCATGAGGATGGCCGGCTCGGCGCCACAGCGCCGCGCGACCTTGGCCGCCATGCGATCGACGGCGCCGGCGATCGCGTCCGATCCGCCGCTCATCAGCGCGTCGCTGGTGTTGGTCGGAAACTCGACCGCATCGCCGGTTGGCGCCTTGAGCCCGGCGGTGCCCATCTCGAGCGCTCGCAGCATGAGCCCGAAGCCGGGCAGGATGACGCCGCCGAGGAAGTTGCCGTCGGTGTCGAGCGCATCGACCGTCACCGCGGTGCCGACCATGACCACCAGCGCCGGCCTCGCGTCGCCCCGCGCGAGCAGCCGCTGCCGGGCGCCGACCATCGCCACGAAGCGGTCGACGCCGAGCCGATTCGGGTGGTCGTAGCCGTTGCTGACCCCGCCGGCCGACGCGGTGCTCACGACCCACCTCGGCTCGACGTCCCAGATCTCGAGCTGTTCTTCGGTGCGACGCCGCACGCCCTCGCCGGCGACGATCGAGCCCAGCATCGAGGTCGGCGCCGGCAGCTTGGCCCAGGCCGTCTCGGCCAGGCCGTCGATCGCTTCGAGGAATGCGGCGCCCTGCGCGATGAGGCCGGCACCCGGCCGCGGCGCCGCGTACAGCGCCCACTTGAGGCGCGTGTTCCCGACGTCGATGGCGAGGAAGTGCATCGAGAGCCCGGTTCAGGTCAGGCGGCCGGTTTGCGGGCGCACCGAGCAACCGGCGATGCGCCAGCTTCGGTCGGGCTGGCGATCGAGGTTGTAGACAGCCAGCCACAGACGCCCGCCCGCGTCGGTCATCTGCACGCCCTGGACCAGCGTGCCGTCGACCCACTCCGGCCGGAGGAAGACGACCTCCGACGGCCGATACACCATCGGATAGCTCGAGCGCACCATCGTCATGAAGCGCTCGGCGCTGTTGCCGAACGCCTCGCGGATGGTCGGCGCGGCGTAGCCGAAGGCACGTTCCGAATCTTCGGCGGCGAACGCCGCGAGCTGCGCCTCGACGAGGCTGCGGACGGCCTCGGTGTCGGCCGCCGACACCGGTTCGGCCGCGGCCGGCCCGGCCAGGCCGACGGCGAGCGCGAGGGCGGTGAGGACGCGGGTGATCATCGTCTGCATGGCTGCCTCCCTCGACCGGCGCTCGGCACGGGCTTCGATGATGCCGTGTTTCGCTGCGCCGCTGCGTACACTGCCGCAACCCCTGCAAGAGGAAGCTGCGTGCCGAAGACCCCTGCCCCGACGCTCGACGATTTCAGATGGTCGGGTCCGGGCGCCGCCGGAATCGCCGCCGACGCGACCTTCGAGCTGACCCGCTTCGACCCCGGCGCCAAGCCGTTCTCGAGCGGCGACAAGGGCGACGACAAGGAGGTCGTCGACCGACTGGCAGAGGATATCGACGCGCTGCAGGACCTGCTCTACGCCGACCGGCGCTACAAGGTCCTGGTCGTGCTGCAGGGTACCGACACGGCCGGCAAGGACGGCACCATACGCGGCGTATTCAGCCGCACCAGCGCGCTCGGCGTGCATGCCGTGGGATGGAAGGCGCCGACCGAGGTCGAGCGCGCCCATGACTTTCTCTGGCGCATCCACGCCCAGGTTCCGGCCGCAGGCGAGATCACGATCTTCAACCGCAGCCACTACGAGGACGTGCTGGTGCCGCCGGTCATGGGCTGGATCGACCGCGACGAGACGATCCGCCGCTACGCCCATATCAACGCCTTCGAGCGGATGCTCGCCGAGACCGGCACGCTGGTCCTCAAGTTCCTGCTCCACATCTCGAAGGACGAGCAGCGCGAGCGGCTGCAGGCACGCCTGGACGACCCGACCAAGCACTGGAAGTTCGCCGGCGGTGACCTCGACACGCGCAAACACTGGGACGCCTACCAGCGCGCCTACTCGGAGACGATCGCCGCCACCGGAACGCCGTGGGCGCCGTGGACGATCGTCCCCGCCGACTCGAAGACCCACCGCAACCTGATGATCGCCACGGCAGTGAAGGAAGCATTGAGCGGGCTGAAGCTGCGCTATCCGCCCGGCGACCCGAAGCTCGCGAAGCTGAAGATCGTCTGACGACGAAGCGCAAGGACATCGCCCCATGACCGAACTTTCCGCCGACTACCGCGCACTCGCCGAGTACCGCCCGAAGCACAAGGTCCGCTTCGTCACCGCGGCGAGCCTGTTCGACGGCCACGACGCCGCCATCAACATCATGCGCCGCATCCTGCAGGGGATGGGCACCGAGGTGATCCACCTCGGCCACAACCGTTCGGTCGACGACGTGGTGACCGCGGCGCTGCAGGAAGACGTGCAGGGCATCGCCATCAGCTCCTACCAGGGCGGCCACGTCGAGTACTTCAAGTACATGCTCGAACGGCTGCGCGAGCAGGGCGGCGGGGAGATCCAGGTGTTCGGCGGCGGCGGCGGCGTCATCGTGCCGACCGAGATCGCCGAGCTGCACGCCGCCGGCGTGGCGCGCATCTTCAGCCCCGAGGATGGGCAGCGCATGGGCCTGCAGGGAATGATCGGCGAGATGGTGATGCGCTGCGACGTCGACCTGTCACCCGCTGCGCCGGAAACAGTCGAGGCGATCCGCGGCGATTCGCCGTCGGCCCGCCGCGCCTTGGCGCAGCTGATCACGGCGATCGAGAACCGGGCGGTCGCGCCGAAGCTGCTCGATGCGGTGCGCAGCGAGGCGAAGGCGGCGAACACGCCGGTCGTCGGCATCACCGGCACGGGCGGTGCCGGCAAGTCGAGCCTGACCGACGAGCTGATCCGGCGCCTGCGCCTCGACCAGGGCGACCGGCTGCAGATCGCCGTGATCTCGATCGACCCGAGCCGGCGCAAGAGCGGCGGCGCGCTGCTCGGCGACCGCATCCGCATGAACGCGATCGGACCGTGGAGCGACGGGCCACGTGTCTTCATGCGCTCGCTCGCCACGCGCGACGCGAGCTCCGAGATCAGCCAGGCGCTGCCCGACGTGCTCGCCGCGGTCAGGGCCGCCGGATTCGACCTCGTCGTCGTCGAGACCTCGGGCATCGGCCAGGGCGACGCGGCGATCGTGCCGCTGGTCGACGTGCCGGTCTACGTGATGACACCGGAGTACGGCGCCGCCAGCCAGCTCGAGAAGATCGACATGCTCGACTTCGCGGAGTTCGTGGCGATCAACAAGTTCGATCGCAAGGGCGCCGCCGACGCGCTCCGCGACGTCGCCAAGCAGGTACAGCGCAACCGCAGCGCATTCGCCGAGAAGCCCGCCGCGATGCCGGTCTTCGGCACGATGGCCAGCCGCTTCAACGACGACGGCGTGACCGCGCTCTACCAGGCGATGGTGCCGCGGCTCGCCGCGCTAGGGCTCGCGCTCCAGCCCGCCACGCTGCCTACCGTCGCGACGCGACACAGCACGCACCAGGTTCCGATCGTGCCACCGTCGCGGGCACGCTACCTTGCCGAGATCGCCGACACGGTCCGCGACTACAAGCAGGAGGCACTGGCGCAGTCGCGCATGGCGCGAGAGGTGCAGCAGCTCCGCGCGAGCGGCCGGATGCTCGAAAAGGCGAAGGCGCAATCCGCCGGCGCCACGGTCGAACTCGAAGCGCTCGCCACCGATCGCGAATCGAGGCTTGCGCCGCGTGCGAAGAAGCTGCTCGCGATGTGGCCCGACATGCAGAAGGCCTACGCCGGCGACGAATACGTCGTCCGCATCCGCGACAAGGAGATCCGCACCGCGCTGACCCACACCACGCTGTCAGGCAGCAAGGTCCGCAAGGTGGCGCTGCCGACGTGGGAAGACGACGGCGAGATCCTGAAGTGGCTGCTGCTCGACAACGTGCCGGGCTCCTTCCCCTACACCGCCGGCACCTTCGCCTTCAAGCGCGAGAACGAGGATCCGACCCGCATGTTCGCCGGCGAGGGCGACGCGTTCAAGACCAATCGCCGCTTCAAGCTCCTCTCCGAAGGCATGCCCGCCAAGCGCCTGTCGACGGCTTTCGACTCGGTCACGCTCTACGGGCACGACCCGGCCGTGCGTCCCGACATCTACGGCAAGGTCGGCAACTCCGGCGTGTCGATCGCGACGCTGGCCGACCTGGAGGTGCTGTACGGCGGGTTCGACCTGACCAATCCTGCGACCTCGGTGTCGATGACGATCAACGGCCCTGCGCCGACGATCCTGGCGATGTTCATGAACACCGCGATCGACCAGAACCTCGACAGGTTCGCAGCCGACAACGGCCGCCAGCCGACCGACGATGAAGCTGCGAAGATCCGCGCCTGGGCGCTCGCCAACGTGCGCGGCACCGTGCAGGCCGACATCCTCAAGGAGGACCAGGGCCAGAACACCTGCATCTTCTCGACCGAATTCAGCCTCAAGGTGATGGGCGACATCGCCGAGTGGTTCGTCGCACACGACGTGAAGAACTTCTACTCGGTCTCGATCTCGGGCTATCACATCGCCGAAGCGGGCGCGAACCCGATCAGCCAGCTCGCCTTCACGCTCTCCAACGGCTTCACCTTCGTCGAGGCGTATCTGGCGCGCGGCATGAAGATCGACGACTTCGCGCCCAACCTGTCGTTCTTCTTCTCCAACGGCATGGACCCGGAATACACGGTGATGGGCCGGGTGGCGCGGCGCATCTGGGCGGTGGCGATGCGCGAGCGCTACGGCGCCAACGAGCGCTCGCAAAAGCTCAAGTACCACGTGCAGACGAGCGGACGCAGCCTGCATGCGCAGGAGGTGCAGTTCAACGACATCCGCACCACCCTGCAGGCCCTGATCGCGATCTATGACAACTGCAACTCGCTGCACACCAACGCCTTCGACGAGGCGATCACCACGCCGACCGAGGACAGCGTGCGCCGGGCGATGGCGATCCAGCTCGTCATCAACCGCGAATGGGGGCTGGCGAAGAACGAGAACCCGAACCAGGGCGCGTTCATCATCGACGAGATGACCGAGCTGGTGGAGGAGGCCGTGCTGTCCGAGTTCGAGCGCATCGCCGAGCGCGGTGGCGTGCTCGGCGCGATGGAGACGGGCTACCAGCGCGGCAAGATCCAGGAAGAGTCGATGCACTACGAGATGCTCAAGCACACGGGCGAGTACCCGATCGTCGGCGTCAACACCTTCCGCAACCCCAAGGGCGACGCGGCACCCGAACACGTCGAGCTGCAGCGATCGACCGAGGCCGAGAAGCAGAGTCAGCTGACGCGCCTCGCCGACTTCCACGCCGACCACGCCAGCGAAGCGCCGGCGATGCTCGAGCGGCTCAGAAAGACCGTGATCGACAACGGCAACGTCTTCGCCGTGCTGATGGACGCGGTGCGCGTCTGCTCGCTCGGCCAGATCACCGACGCGCTGTTCGAGGTCGGCGGGCAGTACCGCAGGAGCATGTAGCTCGCCGGCCGGCCAGGCTCACACGTCGCCGACGTGCTCGACCAGCGCGCGCAGGTGCGCGAGCTCGGCACCCTGCGCGGTGAGCTTGGCGCGCAGCCGATCGACCTCGGCGTTCTGCTTGACCAGCCGCTGCTCGGTCTTGGCGCGGATCGCCTCGAGTCGCTTCGCTTCGGCCTTCGCCTCGTCCTGACCCGACTGGACCGTCGCCAGCTCGGCGACGCGCGCCTCCAGCCTTGCGACGTCCTCCGCCTTCGACGCGATGTGCCGCGCGAACTGGGCCTCACGTCGCTTGGCGGTTCGCAGCTTCAGGCGCAGCAGCACGTGCATGACGACGACGCTCACCAGCGTGATCGAGGTGATGAGCAGCAGCCCCCACAGGATGTGGATGATCGCCCTCGTCTCGACGGCGTAGATCGCGATCTCCGTTGCGTTCACTCACATCTCCCGGCGTTGCTAGGCACCGGCATATCTTCAGCCGCGACGTGGTGGCAACACGGCCACGGGCGTGAAGGCTGACGCGGTTTGCCGCACTTCGTTGCGCCGGCCCGATGCCGTGCCCGTCGGAAGCGTCCGACATGCCGCCCGGCGCCGACCGACACGGTCGTTGCTGTGCGACCTATCCGCCGCGTCGATCGCCACGCCGATGATTGCCCGCACGCCATTGGACGTTCGGTCCTCCGAACCGGGCGCAGCCAGGAGTTCACCACCATGCTTCACTACGCCGTCGTCTTCTTCGTCATCGCCCTGATCGCCGCGCTGTTCGGCTTCGGTGGCATCGCCGCGGGCGCAGCCGGCATCGCCAAGATCCTGTTCGTCGTCTTCGTCATCCTGGCGATCGCCGCATTCCTGTTCGGACGCAACAGGGGCTCGTAGCCTCGGCGCGGGCCCGACTCTGCCGCGGCCCGGCAACATTCAAGCCCCGCACGCGCCGCTCTCAGGGCGTCGCGCGGGGCTTGCTCACGTGCGGGTGGCCCGCCCGCGCTCGACTGCTTCGATCGTCGCCATCGCGGCAGCCGGCGCTCGCTCCTTCGCCCCGCTGATGAAAAACGCGTAGACGTCGCGCGGCAAAGGCGCGGCGGCGGCTGGGCCGGCGTGCGGCAACTCGGCTAGGTCGTCGCCGGCGGACCAGCGCGCTGCTGCGTCAGCCCAGAACGCGATGCGATCCGGCGCATAGCCGGTCGGCTCGTCGGCCACCGTCTTCATCAGTCGCGCATACACGAAGTCGGCGCTCAGGTCGGCGAACGACGGGTACTTGTCGGAGTCGGCGAACACACACGCGACGCGATGGGCTCGAGCGAGTTCGACGAAGGCCTCGGACACGAACGACGGGTGCCTCACCTCCACCGCATGGCGCAGTGCGCGGCCACCGAGTTCGCGTGGCAGCAGACGAAGAAAGGCGCCGAAGTCTTCGGCGTCGAACGCCTTGGTCGTCGCGAACTGCCAGACGAGGGGACCGAGCTTGTCGCCGAGCTCGATCAAGCCGCTTGACATGAACCGCTGCAGCGATTCGCCCGCCTCGGCGAGCACGCGCCGGTTGGTGACGTACTTCGAGCCCTTCACGGCGAACACGAAGCCTTCGGGCGTGCAGTCGCGCCACTTGGCGAAGCTCGCGGCCGACTGCAGCCGGTAGTAGGTCGCGTTGATCTCGATCGCCGTCAGGCGCTCGGCAGCGTAGGCGAGCTCCCTGGCGGGCGGCAGCCCGGCCGGGTAGAAGTTGTCGCGCCACGGCGGGAAGGTCCAGCCGCCGATGCCGATGCGGATGCTCGTTGGAGTCGATGTCATGGTGCGGTCACCTCGACCGGCGACGATAACGCCGTGACCGCTCGTCGCCGCTGCTGGTCGCGCGTGACGGATTGGCAGCTGCCGAAGCGGTGCGCGCGGCCGACTGTCGGTTCGTTCCTACCGCTTCGACCTCGGGCGGTCGATAGTGGGTTCGTGGCGGTCCATCGACAGTTCCGGCGGCCTTGCGAAGCAGCATCGGGTACGACATGAACAACGATTCCGATTGGGTCGACGACGTGAAGCGCTGGTACTTCTCCGGAGGTGGACCGGCCGCGATGAAGCCGCGCGCCGCGAACCAGGGCAGCTACGACACCGAGGCCACCGACTTCGCGCTCGGCTACGAAGCGGCTCACCCGGCGCTCGTCGCCGGCCACTGGGCCGACCCGCCGTCGAGCGGATTCGACCACTCCGTCGACTGAGCGCCGCGAGCCGTGCCCCGGCCGCTCACCAGGCGTCGACGAATCGTCCGGACCGCCGTGTGGATGCGGCGTCTGGCAGCACCCTGACGATCCAGTCGCGTGTGAGCGCCGGATCGATCACGGCATCGATCTCGAGCGTCGCGGCAGCCGAGATCGCCTTGCCCTTTTCGTACTCGGCGGCGACGAGCCGCGTGCGGAGCGCGTTGCGGCCGTCGCCGGCGGCCTCCAGCTCCTTGCGGTAGCCGAGGTCGACCGCGCCCTCGATTCCCATCGCCCCGAACTCGCCGCTCGGCCACGACACGGTCGCCATCGGCGCATGCAGGCTCCCGCCGGCGAGCGCCATCGCGCCCAGCCCATAGGCCTTGCGCAACACGACCGCGACGAGCGGCACCGACAACTGCGCCGCGACGATGAACAGGCGGCTCGCATGACGCACGTGAGCCCGTGCCTCGCTCGCCGGTCCGACCATGAAGCCGGGCGTGTCGATGAGTGACACCACCGGCAGCCCGTGCGCATCGCACAGCTGGAAGAAGCGGGCAACCTTGTCGGCGGCGTCGGCATCGACGGCGCCGCCGAGGTGCGACGGCTGGCTGGCGACAACGCCGACCGGCCTGCCTTCGAGCCGCGCCAGCGCCGTCACGACCGCCGACCCGAAGCCGGCGCGCAACTCCACGATCGAGCCGACATCGAAGATGCCGTCGACGACGACGCGGACATCGTAGGCGCGCTGGCGCTGCACGGGGATCGCCTCGCGCAACCCCGAGACGTCGGGCGTGCTCCACGCGTCGAGTCGGCCCTGGAACATCGCCAGGTAGCGCTTCGCGACGGCGACGGCCTCGGCCTCGTCGGCGACGAGCACGTCGATCACGCCCGAGCGCGACTGCACGTCGCCCGGCCCGATCGCCTCGGGCGCGTGGCGGCCGAGCCCGCCGCCTTCGATCATCGCCGGGCCGCCGAGCCCGATCGAGCTGTCGCGCGTGGCGATGACGACGTCGCAGCAGCCTGCGAGCACAGCGTTGCCGGCGAAGCAGCGACCGGCGACGACGGCGACCAGCGGCACCTTACCCGACAGTCGCGCCAGTGCCGCGAACGTCGGCACATGCAGGCCGGCGACGATCGGCATGTCGACATCTCCCGGGCGACCTCCTCCGCCCTCGGCGAACAACACGACCGGAAGCGATTCGGCGAACGCGACGCCGAGCAGGCGATCGGTCTTCTGGTGGTTGCGCATGCCCTGTGTGCCGGCGAGCACGGTGGCGTCGTAGGCCATCACCACGGCGCGCGACCGTGGCGCGCCGAACGACTTCGCATTGACGGTGCCGATGCCGGTGACCATGCCGTCGGCCGGTGTCAGTCGCACGAGCTCGTCGACGCTGCGACGCGTCGCCTGGGCCGCGTATGCCAGGGCGCCGTACTCGACGAAGCTGCCGTTGTCGCACAGGTCGGCGATGTTCTCGCGTGCCGTGCGCAGGCCGAGCGCGTGGCGGCGCGCGACCGCGTCGGGCCGGCTCGCATCGAGCGTCAGTGCGTGGCGGGCGTCGAGCTCGGCGAGATCGGGGCGGATCGACGGTGACGCGACGCTCTCGGAGCGGGTGGCAGCCTGCGCTGGCGCGCGGCCACCTTCGGGAGCGGCTGCGTCGGCATCGATCACGACGACGATCGCCGGGCCTTCTTCGACCGCCTCGCCTGCAGCGACGCGGACCGACGCCACACGTCCGCGCCCGGCCGCGCGGACCTCGTGCTCCATCTTCATCGACTCGACGATGGCGACCACCGCGCCTGTCTCGACGGTCTCGCCGACGGCCACGACGACATCGACGACGCTGCCGGACAGGGGCGAACGGATCTCGGTGGCCACGGCGGTCGCTTCGGCGTTGTCGCTCGCGCTCGAGCCGGTGCGGCTCAACCCGCCGCGCGCACGGCGCCGGCGTAACGGGCGCTCGTCAGCCCCGCGAGGTCGATCTCGGGCTCGCGACCGGAGACCACGTCGGCGATCAGCCGCGCGGTGCCTGCCGCCATCGTCCAGCCGAGCGTGCCGTGGCCGGTGGCGAGGAAGAGGCCGACGACGGGCGTCGCGCCGACGACCGGCGTGCCATCGGGCGTCATCGGCCTGAGGCCGCACCAGAACTCGGCCCGCGACACGTCGCCGCCGGCGGGGAACAGATCGCTCACGACATGCACGAGCGTGTCACGCCGCGCCTCGTGCAGCTGGCGCGAGTAGCCGGCGAGCTCGGCGGTGCCGCCGACGCGGATGCGCTCGCCCAGGCGCGTCACGGCGACCTTGTGCGTCTCGTCCATCACGGTCGATTCCGGTGCGCCGGATGCGTCGCGGATCGGCACCGTGAGCGAATAGCCCTTGACCGGATAGACCGGCACGCGGATGCCGATCGGCGCGAGCAGCAGCGGCGAGTAGCTGCCGAGGGCGACGACGCAGGCATCGGCGTCGAGCCGGCCGGCGCTCGTCTGCACCCCGTCGACGCGGTTGCCGCTGCGAACGATGGCGTCGATCCGGGTGCCGTAGCGAAACGCGACGCCGCGCTCGACGGCCAGCCGGGCAAGTGCCTGCGTGAACTTGAAGCAGTCACCGGTCTCGTCGCCCGGCAGACGCAGGCCGCCGATGAACTTGTCGGCGACACGGGCCAGCGCCGGTTCCGGCCCGATGCAGCCGGCGCGATCGAGCAGCTCGAAGGCGACGCCGCTGTCGCGCAGCACGGCGATGTCGGAGGCGGCGCCGTCGAGTTGCTTGCGCGTGCGAAAGAGCTGCAGCGTGCCCTGCATGCGCTCGTCGTAGGCGATGCCGGTCGAGTCGCGCAGCACACGCAGCCGATCGCGGCTGTATTCGGCGAGCCGGACCATGCGCGACTTGTTGACCGCGTAGCGTGCGGCGGTGCAGTTGCGCAACGTCGCGAGCGACCAGCGAACGAGCGCGGCGTCGATCCGCGGCCGGATGACGAGCGGCCGGTGGTGCATCGCCAGCCACTTGATCGCCTTCAGCGGCACGCCCGGTCCGGCCCAGGGCGCCGAGTAGCCCGGCGAGACCTCGCCGGCGTTGGCGTAGCTCGTCTCGCGCCCCGGCTCGGCCTGCCGGTCGACGACGGTCACGTCGTGCCCCGCCTGCGCCAGCTCCCACGCCGCCGTGACGCCGATCACGCCGGCGCCGAGCACGAGCACCCTCATGCAGACGCCTCGAGCAAGCCGCTGCGGTGGCGCGTGGCCGGGAAACTTCGCCGTGCTGCGCCGGCGCTGTTCGGCATGTCGTCAGGCTGCGGCATCATGCGTCGAGAGGCAAGGATTCTGCCTTCCCATGGAATCCGACCCGAACGACCGCCGACGATGGACGCCAACCGCCCGCCCTTTCTCGCCCCGATTCACTTCGACAACGCGGCCGCCGCGCTCGAGCAGGTGCGCACCATCTACGACGGCAGCGTCGGCCACCTGAGACAGGCGCTGCAGGCGTTCATCGAAGGCAGCAGCGGGCGCGGCCACGTGCGCGCCTGCTACCCGTTCGTGCGCGTCCACACCGACACCGTCGCCCGCGCCGACTCGCGACTGAGCTATGGCTTCGTCGCCGGCCCCGGCACGTACGAGACGACGCTGACGCGGCCCGACCTGTTCGCCCGCTACTACCACGAGCAGTTCCGCCTCCTGCTGGAGAACCACGGCGTGTCGCTCGAGATCGGCACCAGCACGCAGCCGATCCCGCTGCACTTCTCGTTCGCCGAGAACGACCACGTCGAAGGCAGCATCACCCCGCGCCAGCGGCAGCAGCTGCGCGATCTGTTCGACCTGCCCGACCTCGGCGCGATGGACGACGGGATCGCCAACGGCACCCACGTGACGGCGCCCGGCGTGGCGCATCCGCTCGCACTGTTCACCGCGCCGAGGGTGGACTATTCGCTGCATCGGCTGCGCCACTACACCGGCACCGACCCCGAGCACTTCCAGAACTTCGTGCTTTTCACGAACTACCAGTTCTACATCGACGAGTTCGTGCGCCTCGGCCACGAGGCCATGGCCGCGGCGCCCGGGGAGCGGCGCTACGACGCCTTCGTCGAGCCCGGCAATGTCGTCGCCCGACCGACCGGCGCGGCGGCCCGCGCCGGCGACGCGGCGGGCGCACCGCTGCCCCGGCTGCCGCAGATGCCCGCCTACCACCTGGTGCGCGACGACCGCAGCGGCATCACGATGGTCAACATCGGCGTCGGCCCGGCCAACGCGAAGACGATCACCGACCACATCGCCGTCCTGCGCCCGCACGCCTGGGTCATGCTCGGCCACTGCGCCGGATTGCGCAACACGCAGCAGCTCGGCGACTACATCCTTGCCCACGGCTACGTCCGCGAGGACCACGTGCTCGACGAGGAGCTGCCGCTATGGGTACCCATCCCGGCGCTCGCCGAGGTGCAGGTCGCGCTCGAATCCGCCGTCGAGGAGGTGACGCAGCTGAAGGGCTACGAACTCAAGCGGATCATGCGCACCGGCACCGTCGCCAGCACCGACAACCGCAACTGGGAGCTGCTGCCGTCGCACGACGCGCAGACGACCCCCGAGCGGCGCTTCAGTCAGAGCCGTGCCATCGCCCTCGACATGGAAAGCGCCACCATCGCCGCCAACGGGTTTCGCTTCCGGGTGCCTTACGGAACGCTGCTGTGCGTGAGCGACAAGCCGCTGCACGGCGAGATCAAGCTGCCCGGCATGGCGAACCATTTCTATCGCGAGCGAGTCGACCAGCACCTGCGCATCGGCATGCGCGCGATCGAGCTGCTGCGCGAAGGCGGCATCGACCGACTGCACAGCCGGAAGCTTCGCAGCTTCGCCGAAGTCGCGTTCCAGTGACGCCGGATCGGATGCCGTCCCGCAACATCGTTTGATAAACATTCCGTATCATCTTTGTTCATGACGAGTGGCGCTGCCGGTCTGGCGCAGATCCGCTACGAGAACGCGACCGCCTTGTTCCATGCGTTCATCCGCGCCACGGTCAAGAATCCCGAAGCGTCGCCTCTGCGCGGGCTCGACGGTCTCTTCGCCGAGAAGCTGCTCATCCAGCCGAGCTACTGGAGCCAGATCAAGTCGCGCTCGCGGCAGATCGGCGACCGGCTCGCGCGTCAGTTCGAGCAACGCTGCGGCCGACCCCCAGGCTGGCTCGACGCGCCTCACGACGACGCGAGAGCCACCCTTCTACCCACGGCGGACGGACCTTCCGATGACGATGAACGATTCATCGTCGGTCTCGTCCTGAGCTACTACCGGCGCGAGCCGTCGCGGGCGCGGGCGCGGCTCCTCGAGCTGATCGGAGAAGCCCTGCGCCCGCAACACGAGCCAACCTCCGATGGCGCATCGATCGCGCCGTCTGACGACGAGCGCCTGTGGTCGAAGACGCGGTCGGCCGTCGCACCGCTCAAGCTCGGGCGCAAGCGCTAGCCACGGGAACGACTCGTGACGTCGCGGTCGGCCCTGTCGCGCAATCGCGACACGCTCGTCTTGCGCGGCAGGTAAAGGGTCATTTATCATCGCGGCCAGTCGGAGCCTGCTCCGGCGACGTCGCCCACGAACCCCATGTTGGAACCCCTGGTCATCCCGATGTCCCGCTGCACCCCTGTCATCCCTCACGCACCGCGCCTGCCCGCAGGCAGCGTCGCCGCATGGATGTGCATCGGTGCCGATGGAGCGCCGCCCGGATAGCGCCACGCGAAACGTCGTTCGACGACGTCTCCGCCACGGCCCGGGTTGCGCAACAGCACCCGGGCCGTTCTGTTTTCTGTGCTCGACTTTCGAAAGGAGCCTCCTCATGAAGATCACCCTTCAACCCGTGCGTCCGCGCAATCCGCTCGTCGCGGCGGCCCGGCTTCGCAAGGCCGGCTCGCATCGCCGGTCCACCGGCGCCGTTCGCCTGCGCCTGGCCCGCGCCACGGCAGGCGAAGTGCGCGACATGAAGAACGATCCGCACTGAATTTCGAAGCGTTCGTCGCTTCGATCATCACAAGGAGAACCATCGTGGTTCACTCGAAGCAGATGTTGTGGAGCCCTCGCGGCTCCGAGTCGCAAACGGCCAGGCACCTGGCTGCCGTGCTGCTGCACGGCGCGAGCCGCGCGCTCGCGGCGTTCGCGGCGCGGCTGGTTGCCGTCCCCGACCGCCAGGTCCTCGACCCACGGGTCGAATTTCACGCCGAGGCCGGAGCGCCCGAAGGCGCGCTCTTCGTCGACGGCGAGTTCGTCGGCTGGTTGTCGAGCGTGAGTCGCCTTTGACGATGTCGAGTTCCGTGTGCCGCTTCGCGCGGCACACGGCTCGCGCTCAGATCATGGCGAGCGGTTGCTTGCTGGTCGGCGGCGCGAACGCCGCGTCGAGCTCTGCAAGGTCGGCAGCATCGAGGGTTGCGGCATCGGTGGTCGCGAGGTTGGAGCGCAGTCGTTCCACCGACACCGACTTCGGAATCGCCACGACCCCGGCCTGACGCACGAGCCAGGCGATCGCGACATGGGCGGGGTCGCACCCTTTCCTCGCCGCGATGGCCCGCACGGCGGCGTGTCGCGGCAATCTGCCTTGGTCGAGCGGCGAGTACGCCATCGTCGCGATGCGGTGTGCTGCATGCCACGGCAGCAGATCGAACGCCGGCGCGCGGGCACCGAGCGAGTAGTAGATCTGGTTGACGGCGCACTCGGCTCCACCGTCCACCGCGATCAGCTGCTCGAGGTCGGCGACGTCGAAGTTGCTGACGCCCCAGTCGCGGATCGCGCCGCTCGTGCGGAGTGCCTCGAAGCCGGCGACCGTTTCGGCCAGCGGCACCGTGCCCGGCCAATGCAGCAGATAGGCGTCGAGCTGCTCGAGTCCGAGCCGGTCGAGGCTACGGCGACACGCGGCGACGACGCCCTCGCGGCTGGCGTGATGCGGGTATACCTTGCTGACGATGACGATGTCGTCGCGACGGATCGTTCCCGAGGCAATGACGTCTCGCAGGGCCTCGCCGACTATGGATTCCGCGCCGCCATCGCCGTACATTTCCGCCGTGTCGATCAACCGATAGCCCATCTCGACCGCCGCTCGCATGGCAGCGACCTCTGCGCTTCGGCGAGCCGGCGCCTCGCCCATGCGCCAGGTGCCGAGCCCGATCCGCGGCCATCTCCAGGCGCCGTTCGGCATCGCCGTGTACTCACTCATCGTGCGATCGATCATAGGTGGCGTCGTCAGAGTAGGCTCAAGCACGGCGCGCGACAAGCCGATACCGTCGTCAAGCTCCCGAGCGATCGCATGCACCACCTCGTCACCGACGCCGATTCGTCAGCCGCTCCGGCCACGCGCCGCTCGCTCGAGGCGTGGATCGCGACGATCGAATCTACGGACATCCCCGTCCTCGGCGGAACGGCTCTCGAGCTGGAAGCGTTGCGCGCCCGCGAAGACGACGTCGATGCGAACCGGCTCGGCGACTGGATCTGCGCCGACCCGCTGATGACGCTCAAGGTGCTCGCGTACGAGTCCGGTCACCGGGGACGTCGGGTGGTCACGGCGGCGGAGACCGTGACGGCGGCCATCGTCATGCTCGGAATCTCGCCCTTCTTTCGCGCCTTCGGCCCGCAGCCTTCGGTGGAAGCACTGCTCGACCGGGTCGACGGCGCGCGAGCAGGCTTCGACGCCGTCGTCGCGCGATCGGCGCGCGGCGCCGACTTCGCACTGGCGCTGTCGGTTCATCGCACCGACCCGCACGCGGCGATGATCCACGCCGCTGCGCTGCTGCACGAGTTCGCCGAGCTTCTGGTCTGGTGCGTGGCGCCGGATCTCGCCCTGGAGGTGGCCCGACAGCAGCGGCGCGATCCGGCTCAGCGTTCGCGAGCGGTGCAGGAGGACGTGCTCGGCGTCGACCTCGAGACCTTGCAGCGCTCGCTGATCTCGCGTTGGCGCTTGCCGCCGTTGCTCGACGAAGTGGCGACCGAACGCGAGCGGCCGTCTGCACACACCGGCGCGCGAACGGTGATGCTGGCGACGCGGCTGGCCAGACATGCAGCGCATGGCTGGGACGACGCCGCGATCCCGGACGACATCGCCGAGATCGCCCGATTCATCAACGTGTCGAACGAGACCGCCGAGGCGCTGATGAAAAGCGTCTAGTGCGATGGCACGGCGTCGTCGTCGGCGAGGGCCATGACGGCCGCGAAGATGTCTCGGTGGAAGACCATCCTCACATGCGGCGTAGCTGTCAGGTGTCGGTTGTCCGCGCCGTCGAGCATCGCCGACCGCACCGGGAACACGATGTTGTCGCAGTGTCCCCAGAAGCAGACGAATCGCGGCCGCACCTTCGGATCTTCCCGTGCGGCCAGCTCGGCCAGCCAAGCGCTTCCTTCGGCCATCTGAGCCCCGTTGCGCGAGCCGGCATAGCGCGCCGCCCGGGTTCCCGCGTGCGGCGTCGCGATCGTGACCACGCGGTGGACCTTATCCGCCTGGCCGTCCGAGGCCAGCCATGCCCTGACGGCGAGGCCACCCATGCTGTGCGCGACGACGATTGGCGTCATCCCCGTAGATTGCGTGATGCGGTCGACGGCCTGCCCGATCGCATCACCGTAGCGATCGATCGAGCCGAACGCGGGCTCGAGATCGACCGCCACGAAGTTGCGATCGGTTCGACGCAGCCAGCGGGTCCAGACGCCGCGGTTGCAGAAGAAGCCGTGCACGAAGACCATTCCTCGGCGGCCACAAGGTCGCGGCGTCAACCGATCCGGTATCACGCGACTGCGGAAGGGCTGCCACCACAAGAACACCGCCGGCCCGATCGTGGCCTCGGTTATCCATGCACGGAAGATTTGTCCGAGTCGGGGACGAAGCACGTCGCCCCGCTCGTACGTCGACAGCATCCAGGTGAACTCGCAGGCCAGCGTCGCGAGGTAACCCGCCACGATCACGGCCGGCATCGCAAGGCTCCAGAGCGCATGCCCGTGCCGAAAGCACCAGTACCACCATCCCGCCGCGGCCGCGGCGAGCAAAAGCACGAGCGCCTGCTGGATTCTCGCCAACATCGAATCAGATACCGCCAAGAAAAAGGCCCCTGCCAATATTGGCAGGGGCCTGTCGATAATAGCCTGACGATGTCCTACTTTCACACGGGAACCCGCACTATCATCGGCGCTGAGGCGTTTCACGGTCCTGTTCGGTATGGGAAGGAGTGGGACCACCTCGCTATGATCATCAGGCATAACTTTCGCTCGCTGCACTCCGGCAGCTGAGCCAATTCGCAGAGTCGGTCAGCACCACCATGGTGCTGGCATATCAGATTTGGTATCAACTCGACCACGCCGTTCGGTTGAAGAACGGTTGACGCTCGACTCATCCTCGACGTCTCGAAATCGAGACCGTCAAAGTTATAGGGTCAAGCCTCACGAGCAATTAGTACTGGTTAGCTCAACCGGTTACCCGGCTTCCACACCCAGCCTATCAACGTCCTGGTCTAGGACGACTCTTCAGGGGGCTCGAGGCCCCGGCAAGACTAATCTCGAGACGAGTTTCCCGCTTAGATGCTTTCAGCGGTTATCTCTTCCGCACATAGCTACTCGGCAATGCCACTGGCGTGACAACCGATACACCAGAGGTGCGTCCACTCCGGTCCTCTCGTACTAGGAGCAGGCTCTCTCAATCTTGCAGCGCCCACGGAAGATAGGGACCAAACTGTCTCACGACGTTT
>JBBSUK010000002.1:0-72050 GCA_038234975.1 Burkholderiales bacterium | reverse complement strand
CCGCCCAGTCGGGGACGACACCGAGTCCCGGCGTGTCGGGAACCCGGATCGCGCCTGCCTCGATGCGCAGGGGCGCCTCGCCCAGGCGCTCGCCGTCCTGCCAGATCCAGTGCGTGTCGATCGCGGTGATGCGCCCCGGCGCAGCGGCGGCGACGTGCGTGAACATCGCCAGCGAGACGTCGAAGTGGCTGTTGGAGTGCGAGCCCCATGTGAGACCGAAGTCGCGGCAGGTCTCGGCCACGCGGACGGAGCCGGCCATCGTCCAGAAGTGCGGGTCGGCGAGCGGGATGTCGACGGCTTGCAACGCGATCGCGTGGGCGAGTTGGCGCCAGTCGGTGGCGACCATGTTGGTCGCGGTCGGCAGCCCGGTGGCGCGGCGGAACTCGGCGAGCACCTCGCGGCCGGAGTAACCGCCTTCGGCGCCGCAGGGATCCTCGGCGTAGGCGAGCACTTCGCGGCGGTCGCGCAACAGCCTCGTCGCGTCGTCGAGCGACCAGCAGCCGTTCGGGTCGAGGGTGATGCGGGCGTCAGGAAAGCGCTCGTGAAGCGCGACCACGGCCTCGACCTCGGCCTCCGCCGCGAGCACGCCGCCCTTGAGCTTGAAGTCGCGAAAGCCGTAGCGCGCCTCGGCCGCCTCGGCGAGACGGACGACCGCCGCGGCGTCGAGCGCCGGCTCGTCGCGCAGGGTCAGCCAGGCGTCGTTGTCGTTGCCGCCCGCAAGGTGGTTCGACGTCGTGTCCGGCCCGCGGTAGCGCAGGCCGCCGTCGGCCGCCTGGCGCCGGTCGCCGACGTAGAACAGATAGCCGAGCACCGGGACCGACTCGCGCTGCCGGCCCGAGCCGAGCAGCGCCGACATCGGCACGCCGAGGTGCTGGCCGAGCAAGTCGAGCAGCGCGCATTCGAGCGCGGTGACGGCGTGGATGGTCGTGCGCTGGTCGAAGGTCTGCGCGCCGCGGCCCGCCACGTCTTCGTCGCCATGGCGTCGGCCGACCTCGGCGAGCAGCTCGCGGTGGTCGCCGATCGAGCGGCCGACCAGCCACCCGGCCGACGCTTCCACCACCCGTGCGATGGCGCGCCCGCCCGGCACCTCGCCGAGCCCGGTGCGGCCTGCGGTGTCGGTCGCGACGATCAGGTTGCGGGTGAACAGCGGCGCGTGCGCCCCGCTCAGGTTGAGCAGCATGCTGTCATGCCCGGCAACCGGGATGCAGCGGAGCGAGGCGATGCGGGGCGCGTCGGTCATGGGGGGGTCGAGCGGATGAGGGTCAGGGTGTGCACGGCCGGTCCGGGCAGCAGCGGAACGCGGTTGCCGCCGGCCCACGCCGCATGCCCGGCGAGGAACCACGGGCTCATCGGGTGGCCGCTCTGCCCGCCGGGCATCGCGAACAGGCCCGTCTCCTCGTGGCCGGGCGACACGACCAGGCGTTCCGATTGACCGAACGACGGCGCCGAGACACGCGGCATGTGGCTGTCCCCGGGCAGCTCGTCGGCCGGTGCGGCGAGCCAGTGCGACGCCAGGGGCAGTGCCGTGGCGAGCGGATGGGCGATGCGCGCCGTGTTGCGCCGGCCCCAGCGGGCGTCTGCGAGGCGGGCCGGGCGGTCGCCGGTCGCGCCGGCCACGCCGATGCCGGCGAGCACGTCGGCGGCCGCGTCGTCGACGGCGGCGAGCTCCACCTCGTGCCAGTCGCGCGCACCGGCCGGCAGCCATCCGGGCGGCCGCTCGTCGAGCAGTCGCGCGACCACCGCCGGCCAGCGCGGCGTGGCGCGCGCGAACGACGCTTCGGCGTCGACCGCGCGCAGCGTCTCGTCGATGCTGCCGAACAGGCGCCGGTAGAGGGCGCCGATCCAGGCCCGGGTCAGCGTGTAGGCGGCGGAATCGACGCTGGCGCGACCGGTCCACGTCGAGGCGACGACGCGCTCGAACTCGGCCCGCTGCGTCGCCGAAGCCGCGTCGGCAGGGGCCTTCGCCAGCGCGCGAAGCAGCCGGTCGCGCCACGGCGCGAGGTAGAGCGCACGATCGTCGAGCATCGTGCCGTAGACGCCCGCCTCGTCGGTCTTCGCGCCGAGCGCGGCGAGGCCGTCGCGCAGCTGCCGGCCGCGCGCGCCGAGGTCGAAGCCGCCGTCGCCGATGCGCGAGGCGTCGTCGCCGGCGAGCTGACGGCCGTTGGCGGTCGAGAGCTGGCCCGACGGCGGGTCGACGATCCGCGGATGCGTCGTCGCGAAGGCACGCCAGTCCTGCGCGTCACCGGCCGGCGCCGACGCGGCGCGCGGAAACGTCGCCGCGAAGCCGGTGCGCCGGTCGGGCAGCGGCCCGGCGACGGTCCAGCCGATGCGGCCCGCGGCGTCGCCGGCGATCAGGTTCTGCGCCGGCAGCCCGGCGGCCTCGCCGGCGGCGAGCGCGTCGTCGACGGTCGCGGCGCTTTCCATCGCGACGAAGGTCATGCTCGCCGCGCCGGGGTCGTGCGCGACCCAGCGGACGGCGTAGGCCTTGCCACCCCAGCGCCGCACCGGGCCCATCTCGCTCTCCTCGACGTGCAGCGTTTCGGCCGGCGTCCCGGCGACGTCGATGCGCTCGTCGACGCTGCGCAGGGTCGACCAGGCCTCGCCGCTCGTGCGGTAGCGCGTCGGCGCCGACGGATCGAGGTCGAGCTCGACCAGGTCGAGTGCGTGGCTGTAGCTGTTCGTGAACCCCCACGCGACCCGGCCGTTGCTGCCGACGACCAGGAGCGGCGTGCCGGGCAGGGTCATGCCGACCAGCCGCGTGCGACTCGCGGCGGGGGCGTCGCGAGCGCCGACCTCGAGCACGGTGCGGTACCAGAAATTAGGCAGCCGCAGCGCCAGGTGCATGTCGACCGAGACGATCGCCGCCCCGGTGGCGCTGCGCGTTCCCGAGATCGCCGCGTCGTTGCTGCCGGTGGCCAGCGCCGCGTCGGTCGGCTCGATCGATGCCGTACGGTCCGCCCCCGGCGAGCTGGCCGGCGGACCCCACCACGCCGGCGCGCTCGCCGGCAGCGGCGGCGATGGCGCCGTGATCGCCGGCGCGTCGAGCGGTGCGTCGTAGGCGCTGGCCTCGGGCAGCAGCGCGGCGAGCTGCCCGGCGGTCGTGCCGTGGTCGCGAAGCAGGCCGCGACTGAGCAGCCGCGCCATCTGGTCGTCCTGCAGGTCGAAGTACATGGCGTAGACGACGAGCAGCGAATCGGCCGCCTGCCACGGCACCGGCTGCGCCCGCAGCAGCGCGTACTCGAAGGGGCGCGCCGACAGTGCCGCGAGCCCGGCGTTGACGCCGGCGACGTAGCGATCGAGCAGCAGCCGCTGCGCCGGCGGCACCGTCGCCAGCGCCTCCGTGGCACGCTTGCGGAAGCGGTGGATGCGTCGCTGGCGGTCGATGGCGACGAGCCTCGGGCCGAGCAGCGCCGCCAGCTCGCCGGCGCCGGCGCGGCGCAGCAGGTCCATCTGGAACCAGCGGTCCTGGGCGTGCGCGAAGCCGGTCGCCCAGGCGACGTCGCCGCGCTCGGCGCCGCGCACCGTGACGGCGCCGAGCCCGTCGCGCGACACCTCGACCGGCGCGTTTACGTCGGCCGGCAGGCGGCCGTCGAGTGCCGGCAGGCTGCCGCGCAGGAACAGCCACACGCCGACGACGATCGCCACCGGCACGGCGGTGAGCACGGCCGCGGCGACGACCGGCCAGCGGCGGCGCCTCCGTCGCGGCGGCGACTCGGGCCGGCTCACTGCGACGCGCGCGACTGCAGCCAGGCGAGCTTGGCGGCGTAGAGGGTGTGCTGCCCGTGCGTCACGCTGTTGTCGACCGCGCGTTGCAGGTGCCGGCGCGCCTCGCGCAGGTCGCCGAGCCGGAAGTCGGCGACGCCCAGCCAGTAGTGCGACTCGTGGTCGTAGTCGGCGCGCGCGACCTCGCGTTCGAAGTAGCTGCGGGCCAGCCGCCAGTCGTCGCGGCGGGTCGCGGCGAGGCCGAGGTCGAAGAAGTGGAACGGCGGGTACGGCTCGATCGCCGCGAGTCGCGCGCGCAGCGGCGCTGCATCCACGACGCGCCCCTGTCGCTCGTAGGTCTCGGCCAGGTTGGCCAGCGCCCGGGTCTGCTCGGGCTCCCGGGCGAGGACACGCGTGAACACCCGCTCGGCGTCCGCGAGGTCGCCGTGGCGCAGATACACCACGCCCAGCGTGTTCGCAGCCGACAGGAAAGACGGGTCGCGCCGCAGCGACTCGACCGACCATGCGTAGGCGTCGTCGAGCCTGCCGGCCGCCAGCGCCTCGGCGGCGCGGTTGTTGGCGTACATCGCCAGCACCGTCGCCTCGTCGATCTCGCGGATGCGCAGCCCGCGAATGTCTGCCGACGGAAGGAAGTCGATCGTCAGCGGCGAGAGGTCGCGCGCGGTGCCGACGTCGATCACCCGGCGGCCGAGCGTGATGTTGACGTGGCCGCTGGCCAGCAGCAGCGTCCCGGAGCGGCTCCATGTCTCGTCGAGCCAGGCGCTCTGATAGCGCACCGGCACGCCGAGCTCCTTGGCGAAGGCGGCCGTCATCAGCACCAGCGACAGGCAGTTGCCCGATCGCGCGTCGAAGGCCTGGGCGGCGGTCTTGGTCGCCACCGCGTCGTACTCGAGCTGCAGCTGGGTGCGCCGGTAGAGGGCCTCGACGAGGCCCTTCTGAGGGCCGTTGACGCGCAACGTCGGCGCCATGTCGACCTGCAGGAAGCGGCGCATCGCCTCGTTCGCATCGAGCACGTGGTCGGTCGAGACCGGCTGTGCGGGCGGTGCGAAGCGGCCGGGGGCGAGCAGCGTGTCGAGGTTGCCGATCGGCGGCGGCGGGCTCGCGCAGGCGGTGAGCACCGCCGTGCCGACGGCAGCGGCGAGTCGGGCGATCCATCGGTGCATGGCGAGTCTCCTGGTGAGGCGCCGGCGTTGCCGACGCCGGTCAGAGCTGCGAGCCCAGCAGCGACGCGACCTTGTCGCCGAGCTTCTCGCGCCACGGCCTGGCCTGCCACTGCGCGTAGCTCATCGGCGTGGCCTGCGCCAGGTCGGACTCGAAGATGGCGGTCTGCTGCGCGGCGAACCCGGCGTCGTAGATGTTGAGCGTGGCCTCGTCGTTCAGGCGCAGCGACCTGTTGTCGAAGTTGGTCGACCCGACCGAGACGAGCAAGCCGTCGACGACCATCGACTTGACGTGGAACATCGTTGGCCGGTACTCGGCGATCGTCGCACCCGCGGCCAGGAGCGGTCCCCAGCTCGCGCGCGACGCGCTGCGCACCACGTCGGAGTCGATGTGCTCGCCCGGCACGACGATGCGCACCCGCACGCCGCGACGGATCGCCTCGAGCATCGCCCCGCGCAGGAGCTCGCTCGGAACGAAGTACGACGCCGACAGGTCGATCGATCGCGTGGCCGCGGCGATCGTCATCAGGTACATCAGCTCCATGCTGGCGCTGCCGCCGGTCGGCGAGCTGCTGAACATCTGCGCCCGCATCGCGCCTTCGGGGGCGAGCGCCGGGAAGTAGTCCGCGCCGTGCGGCACGGCGCCGGTCACCTTGGTCCAGTTGTCGAGGAAGACCGACTGCACCTGCGCCACCGCGGGGCCGGCCAGCTCGAAGTGGGTGTCGCGCCAGTGATCGGGGTCCTGGGCGTGGCCGGTCCACTCGGGCGCGATGCCGACGCCGCCGGTGTACGCGAGGGCACCGTCGACGACCAGCAGCTTGCGGTGGGTGCGGTTGTTGATCCGCTGCAACTGCCAGGGGCGCGGCTCGTGGAAGCGCCGCACCTCGACCCCGGCGGCGGTCAACTCGGCGAGCATCTTCTCGTCCATCTTCACGCTGCCGAGCCAGTCGAGCAGGACGTGGACCTTGACGCCGGCACGGGCACGCTGCGACAGCGCATCGGCGAACGCCCGGCCGATGTCGCCCGACCAGTAGATGTAGGTCTCGAAGGTGATGGTGCGCCGGGCGTCGGCGATGGCCCGCAGCATCGCCGGGAAGATCTCGTCGCCGTTCTTCAGCGTCCGCACGCGGTTGCCGTCGAGCAGCGGCGGGCCGAGGAGGACGCCGAGCTCGCGGGCGAACTGCGGATCGTCGACGCCGTGGAGATGGCTGAGGCGGCGTTCGACCTTCTTCTCGCCGCCGCCGAGGCTGACCGCGAGCAGCACGGCAACGGCCGTCACCGCTGCGGTGACGAGGACCGTCGTCGCGAACGGCACCCAGGCTGGCGGGGCGGACGTCATTCGACCTTGATGTTGGCTGACTTGATCACCTGCGCCCACTTGGCGACCTCGGCGCGCTGGAAGTCGCCGACCTGCTGGATCGTCATGTCGGCACCCTGCATGCCGAGCCGGCCCAGGCGTTCCTGCATCTCCGGCTCCTTCAGGATCCTGGCGATCTCCTCGTGCAGCCGCGTGACGATCGGCTTGGGCGTGCCCGCCGGCACGAACACCGCCTGCCACGAGATCACCTCGTAGCCGGGCACCGTCTCGGCGACGGTCGGCACGTTCGGCAGCGACGGCAATCGCTTGGCGGACGTGACGGCGAGCGCGCGCAGCTTGCCGCTCTCGATGTGCGGCCCGGCGACGACAGTCGTGTCGAACATCATGTCGACCTGGCCGCCCATCACGTCCTGGATCGCCGGGCCGGAGCCCTTGTATGGGATGTGCGTGATGTCGATCCCGGTCTTGTTCTTCAGCAGCTCGAGCGAGAGGTGCTGCGAGGTGCCGTTGCCGGCCGACGCCGAGGTCAGCGGCTTCTTCGCCTTGCCGGCGGCGATGATGTCGGCGAGCGTCTTGTACGGGCTCGCCTGGTTGACGACGAGCACCGTCGGGTTGGTGCCGATCAGCGCCACCGGGTCGAACGACTTGGTCGGGTCGTAGCCGAGCTTGGGGTAGAGGCTGATGTTGATGGCGTGCGAGCTGATCGTGCCGCCGAGCATCGTGTAGCCGTCGGGCGCAGCGCGAGCCGCCAGCTCGGAGCCGACGCTGCCGCCGGCACCGCCCGTGTTGTCGATCACGAGGGTCGTGCCGAGCGCGGGCCCCAGCTTCGCCCCGATCAGGCGGGCCAGGATGTCGGTGGTACCGCCGGGCGGGAAGGGCACGATCCAGGTGATGGGCTTGGCCGGCCATTTGCCCTGGGCGAATGCCGGTGCGACCGGGGTGGCGGCGAGGCTCGCGAGGGCGGCGGCGAAGGTTCGTCGGTCGATCGGCATGATGCATTCGGCGGCGAGCCGTTCCAGCTTGGGCGAAGCCTAGACTGTGGGCGATGCGAGAGCCCTCGGCCATTGCCGCAAACGCGAACCCGGGCCCGCAGGCGGGTCCGCTCTGCCTCGTGATGGACCCGCGCGACAACGTCGCCATCGTCGCCGACGCGGGCGGCCTGTCCGCCGGAGCGCGCTTCGACGGCGGCCCGGCCGACGGCCTGGTGCTGCACGAGGCGGTCCCCGCCGGACACAAGTTCGCGCTCGCCGACCTCGCCGCCGGCGACGCGGTGCGCCGCTACGGCGTCGTCATCGGTCGCGCCCGCGAGCCGATCCCGGCCGGCGCTTGGGTGCACGAGCGGCGCCTCGCCATGCCCGACGCACCGTCGCTCGACGGGCTGGCGCGTCGCCCGCCGCCAGCGCTGCCGCCGCTGGAAGGCCACACGTTCCTCGGCTATCGCAACGCCGACGGCAGCGTCGGCACGCGCAACATCCTCGCCGTCAGCGAGACGGTGCAGTGCGTCGCCGGCGTCGTCGCTCTGGCCGTGGCGCGGATCAAGGCCGAGCTGCTGCCGAGGTTCCCGAACGTCGACGACGTGGTCGCCATCGAGCATGGCTACGGCTGCGGCGTCGCCATCGACGCGCCCGACGCCGCGATCCCGATCCGCACCCTGCGCAACATCGCCCGCAACCCGAATTTCGGCGGCGAGCCGATGCTGGTGAGCCTGGGCTGCGAGAAGCTGCAGCCGGAGCGGCTGATGCCGCCGGGCACGTTCGCGATCCGCGACGAGCGCGACGGAGGGACCGGTGTCGCGGCAAGCGGCAGCGTCGACCTCGTCCGCCTCCAGGACAGCGCCCACGTCGGCTACCAGGCGATGCAGGACGCGATCGTTGCCCGTGCCGCCGTCCATCTCGAGCGGCTGAACGCGCGTCGCCGCGAGCCGGTGCCGGCGTCGGCGCTGGTCGTCGGCGTGCAGTGCGGCGGCAGCGACGCGTTCTCCGGCGCCACCGCCAACCCGGCGGTCGGCTGGTGCACCGACCTGCTGGTGCGCGCCGGCGCGACCGTGTTGTTCTCGGAGAACACGGAAGTGCGCGACGGCATCGACCAGCTGGTCGGCCGAGCGGCGAACGACGAAGTCGCCGAGGCGCTCGTGCGCGAGATGGCGTGGACCGACGCCTACCTCGCGCGCGGCGGCGCCGATCGCAGCGCCGACACCACGCCGGGCAACAAGGCCGGGGGCCTGTCGAACATCGTCGAGAAGGCGATGGGCTCGATCGTCAAGTCCGGCAGCGGCCCGATCGACGGCGTGCTCTCGCGGGGCGAGCGCCTGGCCGACCGCGGCATCGCCCGCGGCCTGGTCTACGCCGCAACGCCGGCGAGCGACTTCGTCTGCGGCACGCTGCAGCTCGCCGCCGGCATGAACGTGCACGTCTTCACCACCGGCCGCGGCACACCGTACGGCCTGGCGGCGGTGCCGGTGATCAAGGTCGCGACGAACAGCGAGCTGGCGCGCCGCTGGCACGACCTGATGGACCTCGACGCCGGCGCGGTCGCCACCGGCGCGATGACGGTCGAGGAGGCCGGCTGGGCGCTGTTCCGGCTGGTCCTGGCGACGGCGAGCGGCGAGCCGACCTGCGCCGAGCGGCACGGCCTGGCCAACGCGCTCGTGCTCTTCAACCCGGCGCCGATCACCTGAGGCGCGGTCGCGCACAATTCGCCTCCGGAAGGAACGGGACGCCATGGCCGACGCGGGTGACGAAGCGCTGAACGACGCGCGACAGGCGATCGCCGCCGCGTTCGCCGGCCGCGCGCGCGCGGTCATCGACGCCTGGACCGCCGCGATCGCCGCCGAGCCGCTTCTGCGAACGCACCGGCTCCTGCCGCGCCGTCAACTCGAGGATCACATGCCGTTGTGGCTGGAGGCGCTGGCGCGCGCTTTCGCCGCGCCTCCCGACGACGCGCGCTCGATTCGCGAGCAGCAACGGGTGTCGGAACAGCACGGAGAGCAGCGCTGGCGGCAGGGCTACGACCTGCACGAGCTGACGCGTGAATGGGGATCGCTGCACCGCTGCCTGGTCGACGAGTTCGAGCGATGCGCCGCGGCGCTGCCCGACTCGGCGTCCGTTGCGGTCCGCGACGCCCGCCGGACGCTGGCCTTCTTCGTCAGCGAATCGACGAGCGACAGCGCCCAGGAGTTCTTCGAGCTGCAGCGACGCCAGGCCAGCGGCAGCGTGCACGATCTCGAACGCGCGCTGGCGACGGTGCGCGATCTCGAGCGGCAGCAGGGCGAGCTGTGGCGACAGGCGGCGCACGACCTGCGCGGCAACCTCGGCGTCGTGGCGAACGTGACGCGCACGCTCGGCGCCGATGCGCTGCCGCCCGAACGCCGCGACGACTTCCTCGCCATGCTCAGCCGCAACGTCAGCACGCTGCACGCGATCCTCGAGGAGGTGACCGAACTGTCGCGGCTCCAGGCGGGGCAGGAGGAGCGCCGGATCGGCGCCTTCGACGCGGCAGCGCTGCTGCGCGCGCTCGCCGACGACGTTCGTCCGGCTGCCGTCGACAAGGGCCTGGACGTGGGCGCCGCGGGCCCGAGCGTCCTCGAGGTCGAGGGCGACCCGGTGAAGGTGCGGCGCATCGCGCAGAACCTGATCTTCAACGCGATCCGCTACACCGAGCGAGGCGGCGTGACGGTCGCCTGGGGCGGGTCGGCCGACGCCGGGTCCGCGTCGCCGTCGAGCCCGTGGTGGTTCACCATCGCCGACACGGGCCCCGGGCTCGGCGCCCCGGGCGCCACGCCGTCGCAAGGCGAGGGCCTCGGCCTGGCGATCGTGCGCCGGCTCGCCGTGCTGCTCGAGGGGCACGTCGATGTCGTCGGGTCCGGCTCGTCCGGAACGACGTTCCGGGTGACGCTGCCGGGCCGCTACCCGGCCGCCTGAGGCGCCGCCGGGTCACACCTCGGCGCGCCGTTTACGACCGTTTACACGCGCCTTGCATTCGTACATGCGAACGCGGCGGCCGGGGCCGACACTGTCCGCCTGTCGACGCGGAGGACCACCATGAACGACACGCTCGACGCGCCGCTGGAGGCGCGGCCGGTGGCGACGGTGTCGACCGCGACGATCGCCGCCGCGGCCGCCGCGGTGCTGGCCGCCTGCGGAGGCGGCGGAGGGTCGGGCGACGAAGGCAACTCGGGCTCCGGCTCGGGCGGCGGCTCCGGAACCGGCGGTGCCCCCGCCCCGACCGTCGCCGAGGCATCGCGCTTCCTCGCCCAGGCGTCGATGGGGGCCGACCGCGCGCAGATCGCCCGTGTCCAGGCGATCGGCTACGCGGCGTGGATCGACGAGCAGATGGCGACGGTGCCGTCGCAGACGCGCTGGGACGCGCTCGTCGCCGCCGGCTACGCCGACATCGCCTACAAGAACAACCAGGCCGGCTTCGACAGCGTCGCCTGGAAAAAGCTGCTCTCGTCGCCCGACACGCTGCGCCAGCGGGTGACGCTCGCGCTGTCGGAGATCGTCGTCACGTCGATCGACGGGCTGGCGGGTATCGGCTGGCGGCAGTTCGCGGCGGCGGCGTGGCTCGACCTGCTCGAGGCCGGCATCTTCGGCAGCCATCGCGCGCTCATGCAGCAGGTGTCGCTCAGCCCGGCGATGGGCACCTACCTGACCTACCGCGGCAGCCGCAAGGCCAACCCGGCCACCGGGGCGCTGCCCGACGAGAACTACGCGCGCGAGCTGATGCAGCTGTTCACGATCGGCCTCGTCCAGCTCGCCGCCGACGGCACGCCGACCGCGACGCCGACCTACATGCAGAGCGACGTCACCGGGCTGGCCCGCGTCTTCACCGGCTGGGAGTTCGACTACGCCGGCCTCGCCGGCAGTGCCGCGACGGCGACGCCCGACTTCGTTCGCCGGCCGATGCTCAACATCGCGTCGCGCTACGAAACGGGAGCCAAGGCCTTTCTGGGAACGACGGTCGCCGCCGGAAGCGACGCGACGGCGGCGCTCACCACGGCGCTCGACACGATCTGCTCGCACCCGAACGTCGCGCCGTTCCTTTCCCGCCAGCTGATCCAGCGGCTCGTCACGAGCAATCCGAGCGCGGCATACGTCGGCCGCGTCGCAGCGGTGTTCGGCGCCGATGCGACCGGCGCACGCGGCAACCTCGGCGCGGTCGTCAAGGCGATCCTGCTCGACGCCGAGGCGCGCGCCGCGCCGGCCGCCGCCACGTCGGGCAAGCTGCGCGAGCCGATCCTGCGTCTGGCGGGCTGGGCGCGTGCGTACGCGGTGAGCTCGCCGAGCGGCGCCTGGCTGGGCAACACCTCCGACCCGGCGACGCAGCTCGGCCAGAGCCCGCTGCGCTCGCCTTCGGTCTTCAACTTCTTTCGCCCGGGCTACGTACCGCCGAACACCTCGATCGCCAGCGCCTCGCTGGTCGCCCCCGAGTTCCAGATCACCAACGAGTCGTCGGTGGTCGGCACGGTGAACTACCTGCAGCGCGCCGTCGGCGGCACGCTGGCCGGGTTGATGGCCGACTACTCGGGCCTGACCGCGATCGCCGACGACGCGACCGCGCTGGTCGCCGAGGTGGTTGCCGTCCTCGCCGCCGGGCAGGTCGGTGCGTCGACTGCCGCCACCATCGCGTCGGCGGTGCAGACGATGGCGGCCGGAACCGACGCGGCGCGCCTGCTGCGCGCCAAGGCCGCCGTGCTGCTGGTGCTCGCGTCGCCAGAAACCATCGTCCTCAAGTGAAGGAGCGACCGCGATGAACCGACCGACCGCATCCCGCCGTGCCTTCCTGCAACGCGCCTCGGCGCTCTCGCTGGCCGGCAGCGCCGCGCCGTGGGCGCTGAACCTGGCGATACTCGGCGAGGCCGCCGCGCAGAGCGCCTCCGACTACAAGGCGCTCGTCTGCGTCTTCCTCTACGGTGGCAACGACCACGGCAACACGCTGGTGCCGGCCGACGCGCCGAGCTACGCCGCCTACCAGGGCATGCGGCCGACGCTCGCCTATGCCGCGAGCGACCTCGTCGCGACGACGCTGGCGCCGACGACGCCACTGCCGGGCGGCCGGCAGTACGCCCTCGCCCCCGAGCTCGCGCCGCTGCTGCCGATCTTCGCGGCCGGCAAGATGGGCGTGCTGCTCAACGTGGGCACGCTGGTGCAGCCGACGACGAAGGCGCAGTACACCGCGAAGTCGGTGCCCCTGCCGCCCAAGCTCTTCTCGCACAACGACCAGCAGTCGGTGTGGCAGTCGTCGTCGCCCGAAGGCGCGACGTCGGGCTGGGGTGGCCGCATGGGCGACCTGTTTGCCGCCGGCAACGGCAACGCGACCTTCACCTGCGTCAACGTCTCCGGCAACGCGGTCTTCCTCTCCGGCAGGAGCGCCGTGCAGTACCAGGTGTCGACGGCGGGGCCGGTGCAGTTCACCGGGCTGCAGTCACCGCTGTTCGGATCGGCCGCGTGCTCGACGGCGTTGCGCTCCATCGTCACCGCGCCTCACGCGCACCTGTTCGAGAACGAGTACGCGAGGGTCACGTCGCGCTCGATCGACGCCGGCGGCGTGCTCACCGCCGCGCTCGCCGGCGCGCCGCCGTTGACAACCGTGTTTCCGACCGCCAACGGCCTCGCCGACCAGCTGAAGTTCGTCGCCCGCATGATCTCGACGGCGGGCACCACCCAAACGAAGCGCCAGGTGTTCTTCGTCTCGGCCGGCGGCTTCGACAACCACGACGGCCTCGCGTCGATTCACCCCGGGCTGCTGACGACGGTGGCGGGCGCGCTGTCATCGTTCCACCAGGCGACGATCGAGCTCGGCGTCGCCGACCGGGTGACCACGTTCACCGCTTCCGATTTCGGCCGCACGCTGACGGCGAACGACGGTTCGGACCACGGCTGGGGCGGCATGCACTTCGTGCTCGGCGGCGCGGTCCGGGGTGGCCGCTACTACGGCGCCGCGCCGGTCGTCGCCAACGACGGCCCGGACGATGTCGGCCAGGGCCGGCTCCTGCCGACGACCTCCGTCGATCAGCTCGCCGCCACGCTCGGCACGTGGTTCGGCATCGCCGACGCCGACCTGCTGACGGTGCTGCCCAGCCTCGTCAACTGGAACGCCTCGCAGCGCAACCTCGGGTTCGTGTGACCGGTCAGAGCAACGCCTCGCGCCACATCCCGAGCACCTGCTGCACGGGCCGATCGGAAAAGCCGAACAGGGTCGTCTCGCAGCCGGCCGCACGCAACGACACGGCGTGCCAAGACGGCACCACGAAGACGTCGCGCGGGCCGAACGGGTGGCGGACCTCGCCGCCGTCGGGCGCAACGATCCTCGCCTCGCCGCCGCCGTCGAGGCACACGTGCACCGTCGAATCGCTGCTGCGGCTCGGCCGGGTCTCGAAGCGCTTCGGCAAACGCTGGATGTAGGTGCCGATCGTCGGCATCGGCGACCGTCCGGTGGCCGGATTGGTGAACTGCAGCCGGTGGCCGTGGTGCGCGTCCGGTGCGCCGCGGGCGATGGCGGCGAGCGCCTCGCGGGTTCGCGCGTACGGGTAGACGAACATGCGCGACGGCTCGTGCGGCTGCGGCGCGTGGTCCATCGGCAGGAGGCCCGAGCCGTAGCGCGCGAGGGCATCGCCTTCAGGCCGCGCCTCGGCCTGCGTTTTCGCCCCCGACTTCTCGGCGAAGCCGGCGTCGAGGAAGTGCACGAGCGGGATGTCGAGGCCGTCGAGCCAGACGACGGGCTCGCCTCCGTCGTTGCCGTGGTCGTGGAACGTCCACGACGGCGTGATGATGAAGTCGCCGTAGCGCATGGTGGTGCGCTCGCCGTCGACCGCGGTGTAGGCACCTTCACCGTCGAGCACGAGGCGCAGCGCCGACTGCGTGTGACGGTGCGCCGGCGCGACTTCGCCCGGAAGGATCAGCTGCAGGCCGGCGTAGATCGACTGCGTGATCGACGAGCGGCCGCGCAGCGACGGGTTCTCGAGCACCAGCACGCGCCGCTCGGCTTCCTCGGCCGTGATGAGCCGGCCGGCCTCCATCACGTGCGGCCGCACGTCGTCGTAGTGCCATATGGCCGGCGCGACCGGGCTGGTCGGCGCCTTCGGCACGAGCGCGCCGAGCACCTCCCACAGCGGCGTCATGTGCAGCCGGTCGATGCGCTCGTAGAAGGCCTTGCGGGCGTCGGCAGCGGTCGGCGTGGTGGTGGTGAAGGCGTCCACGGTCGGGGTCCTTCGCAGAGGGAACGTCGCCCAGTATGTCGCCTCGCCCCGGGCCCCGTGCAAGCCCGCTGGCCGGACTGCGAGGCGCGCGGTACAACGGGCGACCCGGGCCGAAGAGCATGCGCGTGACCCAGATGAAGCACCTGAGCATCGTCGACGGCGCCTTCCTGCACATGGAAAGCGCCGAGATGCCGATGCACGTCGGCAGCCTGAACCTGTTCGAGCCGCCGGCTGGCTACCCCGGCGAAGGCTGGTACGAAACGGTGAAGGCGCATGTCGCGACGCGCATGCACCTCGCGCCGGTCTTCACGCGCAAGCTGGCGCTGATGCCGTTCGACCTCGCCAACCCGGTCTGGATTCACGACGACGACATCGACATCGACTACCACGTGCGCTACATGGTGCTGCCCAGGCCGGGCACGCTCGCGCAGCTCGAGTCACTCGTCGCGCGTCTGCATTCCATGCTGCTCGACCGCAGCCGGCCGTTGTGGGAGCTCTACGTCATCGAGGGCCTCGCCGACGGCCGCATCGGTTTCTACGGCAAGGTGCACCACGCCGCGGTCGACGGGCAGGCCGGCGTGGCGATGGCGACCAGCCTGTTCGACCTGACGCCCGAGCCACGCGTCGTCAAGCCGCCGCGCGAGCCGCGCGCCAACACCTATCAGCTCGGCGTCGCCGAGTTGATGGCGGCGGCGCTGCAGAACCAGCTGCGACAGATCGTGCAGGGCGCCAGGCTGCTGCCGAAGGTGGCCAAAACGGCCATCGGCGCGCTCGGCGAGGCGGTTGCGGCGCGCCGCGCCGAGACCGCCGACGAGCGGACCGAGCGCAAGTCGTCGGCAGCGCCGAATCGCTGGAAGCTCGCCCCGGCCACGCCGTTCAACCGCTCGATCACGAACCAGCGCGCTTTCGCCGCGGTGGTGCTGCCGCTGCCCGAGGTCAAGGCGATGGGCAAGCGCTTCGGCGCGTCGATCAACGATGTCGTGCTCTGGCTGTGCAGCACGGCGCTGCGTGCCTACCTGAAGGAAGGCGGTGAACTGCCCGAGCGATCGCTCGTCGCCGGAGTGCCGATCTCGCTGCGCGCCGAGGGCGACACGAGCTCGAACAACCAGGTCGCCGGCACCCTGATCGACCTCGGCACCGAGTTCGCCGACCCCGCCACGCGGCTCGCCGCGATCCGCCGCGGCACGGCGGCGATGAAGCGACAGATGGGCACGTTCGGCGGCGTGATCCCGACCGACTTTCCGTCGCTCGGGTCACCGTGGCTGATCAGCGGCCTGGCGTCTCTCTACGGCCGTTCGCGCATCGCCGACTGGCTGCGCATCGTCAACGTCGCCATCTCCAACGTGCCCGGATCGAAGGTGCCGGTCTTCCTCGCCGGCGCCAGGATGACCGACTACTTCCCGGTGTCCATCGTCGGCCACGGGATCGCCCTCAACATCACCGTGCAAAGCCACGTCGACAGGCTCTGCTTCGGCCTGATCGCCTGCCGCCGCGCGGTGCCCGACGTGCACGCGATCGGCGTGCAGATCGAGCGGGCGATGGAGACCTTGCGCAAGCTCGTCGCCGCGGCCGACGTGCCGGCGGCACCGCCGGCGAAGGCATCGACGCCCCGCCAGCGACGTGTGCCGCCAGCCAAGCGCCTGCCGGCAGCGGTGCGCACGCGCGCGCGCACGCAGCGCGCCGCAGCTGCACAGGCGGGCGCATCGTGAGGCTCGCCGCCGACATCGCGACGGTGCTGGTCGCGCTGCTCCACGCCTGGTTCCTCGTCCTCGAGATGTTCCTGTGGGACCGGCCGATCGGGCTGCGCACGTTCGGCCAGACCGCCGAGGACGCGGCCAGGACCAAGGTGCTCGCCGGCAACCAGGGCCTCTACAACGGCTTTCTCGCCGTCGGGCTCGTCTGGGGCGTATGGCTGGGCGTGTCCGGCGATCCGGTGAAGCTCTTCTTCCTCGGCTGCGTGGTCGTGGCCGGCGTCTATGGCGCGCTCACCGTCAGCCGCAGGATTCTCGTCGTGCAGGCGCTGCCGGCGGCGATCGCGGCGGTGCTGGTGCTGCTCGCCCGCTGAACGCGGGCTTTCGCCTCAGGACTCGATGCGACCGCGCCCGCACCGCTTGGCGCGGTAGAGCGCAGCGTCGGCGATGTCGACGAGCCCTTCGCAGCGGCTGTTCGACGACGCGCTCTGGCTCGCCGCGCCGATCGACACCGTCACCCAGGCCGACATCGGCGAGGCGCGGTGCTCGATCTTCGCTTCGGCGATGAGCTGGCTGCAGCGCTCGGCCGCCTGCAGCGCGTCGCCTAGGGCGGCGCCGGGCAGCAGCAGCGCGAACTCCTCGCCGCCGTAGCGCGAGACGAGCTCGCCGCCGCGCCGCACCGCATCGCCGACCAGCCTGGCCACCTGGCGCAGGCAGGCGTCGCCTGCCGGATGGCCGTAGTGGTCGTTGTATTCCTTGAAGTGGTCGATGTCGATCATCAGCAGGCCGACCTGCTCGCCGCGCCGCGCCGCGCGTGCCCACTCGGTGTGCAGTGTCTGGTCGAACAGGCGCCGGTTGCCGACTTCGGTGAGCGGATCGGTCGTCGACAGCCGCTGCAGCTGCTCGTTGAGCCGAAGCAGCTCGAGTGCGGTGGTCTTGCGCTCGGTGACGTCCTGCAGGGCGCAGAGCAGGCGCGACGGCTTGCCGTCTTCCATGAGCGCGACGCCCTGCGTGCGCACCCAGCGCGGCCGACCGCGCGCCGTGACGAACGCCAGCTCGAGGTCCCACGGCGTGCCGTCGGCGGTGGCGAGTTCGATGGCGGCCGTGATCTGCGGCTGCGCCTCGGGCGCGTAGTAGGCGATGGAGCCGTCGAGCGGTGGCGCCTCGCCCAGGTCGAGATCGTGGATGCGAAAGACCTGTTCGCTCCACTCGAGCCGGCCACTCGCCAGCTCAAGCTCCCAGCCGCCGATGTTGGCCAGCTCGCCGGTACGGCGCAGCATCTCGCCGGTGCGGGCGATGCGCGCCTCGGCACGCTTGCGCGTGGTGATGTTGAGGTGGGTGCCGGCCATCTTCGACGGTGCGCCGAACCCGTCGCGCTCGACGATCCTGCCGCGGCTGTGCATCCAGATCCACGACCCGTCGTGGTGGCGGACGCGGAACTCGGCGTCGAAGGTCTCGACGTCGCCGCGGAAGTGCGCCTCCACCGCGGCCATCAGGAGCGGCCGGTCGGCGTTGTGGATCGCCCGTCGCCAGTCGCGATCGAGCTGGTCGGGGCCGTCGATGTCGAGACCGACATCGCGCGAGCCGGTGGCGTCGAAGGTGTACCGGTCGTTGGCGAGATCCCAGGCCCACAGGCCCATGTCGGCGCTGCGCAGGGCCAGCGCGAGCTGCGCGGCGTGCGACTGCCGCTCGGCGCTGGCGGCGGTGCGCAGCGCCGCGACCTCGACCCGCCGCGCCTGCGCCCGGTGCAGGCCGAACGCGGCGCCGGCGCAGAGCAGGCCGAGAAACGCGGCGTACTGGAACGACTGGTGCTGCCAGTCTCGAAACACCGCCGCCTCGCTGCGGCTGACGGCGGCGACGAGGGGTCGGTCCATCCGCAGCGCGCCGGGCGAGATCTCGCGCGTTGCGGCCAGTCGCGGGCCGCTGCCGCCGGTGCCAGGGCGGGCATCGTCGCGCGGCATGGTCACGAAGGTCTTGCCGTCGCTGTGGCCGAGCGAGACGGCCATGTCGGGGGCGTACAGCACCGAGCGCATCAGCACCTCGAAGTATTCGGGCTCCAGCGCCGCGGCCACGACGCCGACGAAGCTGCCGCTCGGCGACACGATCGCGCGCGTGAAGACGATCGTCCAGGTGCCGAGCGAGGTCCGGTACGGCGCGGCCACGTGCAGCGTCGACGCGTCGTGGCTGCTGCGGGCAGCGCGGAAGTAGTCGCGGTCGCTGAAGTCGCGACCGATCAGCGGGCCGACGCTGGTGGCGCCGACGTTGCCCTCGGCGTCGAGCAGCACCATCGAGCGCACGCCGGGGAGCGCGTCGGCGATCGACTTCAGGCGGGCCGACATCACCGTCGACACGTTCCATGGCGACGTCGCGAGGTAGTCGTCGCGAACGCTGGCCAGGGCGCGGTTGACGCCGTCGATCTGCTGGGCCACGTTCTCGTCGACGACGCGGGCCTGGACGGCGAGTCGGTCGCGTTCGGCCGCTTCGACGGCGCCGTGCGCATGCCAGAGCGACGTAGCGAGTGCGGCGCCGACGCACGCGAGCGCCGCAAGCATCCCCGCCCATTCCAGCGTGAAGCCTGCGGCGATGTCGCGAACGCCGTCGCCCGGGCGATCGTCCGGCGTGGCCATCGATCGGTGCGCGGGCGCAACGGCGCGCGCCGGCACCTGCCGCGCGCGCTGTGGCGGCGGGTCGGCGACGTGGAGCGGCAGCGCCAGAGCGGCGCTGGCCGTGTCGACGCTCATGGCAAGGAGGTTGGCATGACGGGTCATCGGCAGCGTCGCGCCGAAATGAAGGCGCGCGGCGATGACGATGCCTCGCCGCGCCTCGGGCGGCTGGATGGATTTACAGTGCTCATCGCGCCATGCCCACGCCGACCGCAATGCCGATTCCCCCCTCGGGCAGCCCTCATCCCGTACTCAACGCCGAGCAGCGGCGCGCCGTCGAGCACGGCATCGAGGCGGTCGCCGCGGGCGGTGCGTGCGGGCCGTTGCTCGTCATCGCCGGCGCCGGGTCGGGCAAGACGCTGACGCTGGCGTCGCGCGTCGCGCGGCTCGTCGCGGCGGGCGTCGACCCGTCGCGCATCCTGCTGCTCACCTTCTCGCGGCGCGCCGCCGCGGAGATGGAGCGCCGAGTCGGCCGCGCCCTGCGCGACGCGCTCGGGCTCGCGCCGCAGGCCGGCGCGTCGCGGCTGGCCTGGTGCGGCACGTTCCACAGCGTCGGCGCGCGGCTGCTGCGCGCGCACGCCGCCACGCTCGGCCTCGATCCGGCGTTCGGCGTCGACGACCGCAGCGACTCCGAGGACCTGATGCACCTGTTGCGCGCCAGGCTCGGCCACGCGGCGTCGCGGTCGCGCTTCCCGCAACGTGGAACCTGCCTGGCGATCCACAGCCGTGTCGTCAACGCCTGCGGCACGCTCGACGCCGTGCTCGAAGCACATTTCCCGTGGTGCCTCGAGCACCGCGAGGAACTCCGGCGCCTGTTCGCTGCCTACGCCGAAGCCAAGGCCGGCCAGCACGTGCTCGACTTCGACGACCTGTTGCTCGCCTGGCAGGCCGCGCTCGATGCACCGTCGGTCGCCGCGGCGATGCGCCGGCGCTTCGATCACGTCCTCGTCGACGAATACCAGGACACCAACCGGCTGCAGGCGGCGATCGTCGCGGCGCTCGCGCCGGCCGGCCGAAACCTCACCGTCGTCGGCGACGACGCGCAGTCGATCTACTCGTTTCGCGCCGCCGAGGTGCGCAACATCCTCGACTTCGCGGCGCGGTTCGATCCGCCCGCGACCGTCGTCGCCCTGGAACGCAACTACCGCTCGACGGCGCCGCTGTTGGCGGCGTCGAACGCCGTCATCGCGCTGGCCGGCGAACGCCACGCCAAGACGATGTGGAGCGACCGCGCCGCGTTCGAGCGGCCGATGCTCGTCGCGGTGGGCGACGAGAGCGAGCAGGCGGCGTGGGTCGCCGACCGCACGCTCGCGTTGCGCGAAAGCGGCCTGGCCCTGAAGCGCCAGGCGGTGCTCTTTCGCACCGCCTCGCACAGCGCGGCCCTCGAGCTCGAACTGGCGCGTCGCAACATTCCGTTCGTCAAGTACGGCGGCCTCAGGTTTCTCGAAGGTGCGCACGTGAAGGATGTGCTGTCGATCGTTCGCCTCGCTGCCAACCCGCGAGGCGAGCGCGCCGCGCTGCGCGCGCTGCAACTCGTGCCGGGCATCGGCGCGCAAACCGCCGGGCGCATCGCCGGACGGCTGCGCGACGCAGAGGACCCCGTCGCGGCCTGGCGCGGCATCGTCGCGCCGCCATCGGCGGCCGCAGCATGGGCCGGCTTCGTGTCGCTGCTCGACGCGTTGCGCGACGACGAGGCGGCCTGGCCCGAGCCGTTGCACGCCGTCGAGCGCTGGTACCGGCCGCAGCTCGACCGCCTCTTCGACGAGCCCGAGCCGCGCGCCGCCGACATCGCGCAGCTCGTCCGCCTCGCCGTCGGCTATCCGTCGCGCGACCGCTTCCTCACCGAGCTCGCACTCGACCCGCCGGCCGCGACCAGCGACGAATCGGGCGAACCCCTACGCGACGAGGACTGGCTCGTGCTGTCGACGATCCATTCGGCCAAGGGCCAGGAGTGGACGGCGGTGTCGGTGCTCAACGCCGTCGACGGCTGCATTCCGTCGGACATGGCGACCGGCCGGGCCGAAGAAATCGAGGAAGAACGCCGCCTGCTCTATGTCGCGCTCACGCGGGCGCGGCAGCACCTGCATGTGCTGGTCCCGCAACGGTTCTACGTCACGCAGCAGCGGCAGTGGGGCGACCGGCACGTCTACGGGTCGATCAGCCGGTTCCTGCCGCCCGAGGTTCGCGCGTGTTTCGACGAGGCCGGTGCGAAAACCGGCGCTGTCGCGCACGACGGGGCGGCCGCCGAATCCGCCTCGATCGACATCACCCGGCTGCTGCGCGAGCGCTGGAGCTGCTGAACGGATCGAAACGCGAAGCAAGAACGAGAGCGGCGGGCGACCCACGTCGCCCGCCGCTCGGGATACACCCGCTGGTCAGAGCTTGTCGACGCCCTTCTTGACCGATTCCTTGGCGTCGCCGAATTTCTCTTGCGTCTTGCCCGCCGCCTTGTCGACAGCGCCTTCAGCCTGCAGGTCGCGGTTGCCGACGACCTTGCCCGTCGTTTCCTTGACGGCGCCCTTGGCCTGTTCGACGTTGCCCTTGACTTGGTCCTTGTTCATGCTGATCTCCGTTTTCGTTGCGGGTCGATGGCGCCGTTGCGCCGCCGATGCACAACTGTCGCAAATCGTCAGCGACCCGCCTGTCGGCTCGCTCCCGCGTGAGACGTAGGACGCGAACCGGGCGTTTCGACGGACCGCCGGCGCTGGCCGATGCCGATGAGCCGGGCGGGCGCGGGCTACAGTGCGGCGCCGCATCCGTCGCGGCCCGCCACACCGACCGCACATGCCCAGGCCGCCCCAGTCGCCCCAGTCGCCCCAGTCGTTGCATCGCAGCGGATTCGTCGCTCGCGGCGCCGCCTCGTTCTCGCTGGCGGTCGTGATCGCCGCCGCGGCCGGCTGCGCCGGCCCGGACAAGCGCGACACGCCGCCGCCGGCCGCACCCGCCCCGGCACCGTCACGGACGTCGCCGGTCCCGCCGGCGCCGCAGGTCCTTGAAGCTCCGGGCGCGTTCGCCGAGGTGGTCGCGCGCGCTGGCGAACGGCTTCTGCAGGACGCCCGCGGCGTCCTCGGCGCAGGTCCGCGCGACCTGGTGATCGACCCGCTCGTCGATGCGTCGAGCGGGCAGCAGACGGCCGGCACGACGCTAATCGGCCAGCAACTCGCCACGCTGCTGCAGTCACGCGCGCCGCAGTGGAAACTGCAGCCGCTGTCGCGCGCTGCACTGGCGCGCAAGCCCCTCCTGCTGATCGGAACGCTGACGCCGGTGCACACCGGCGACGGCCGCGCCCCATCGGCCGACGCGTTTCGCGTCTGTCTCGTGCTGATCGACCTCGCCAGCGGCAAGCTCGTCGCCAAGCGCGTCGACCGGGCGACGGTCGCGACCGTCAACGCCGAGCCGACGCCCTTCTACCGCGACAGCCCGACCTGGGCGCTGGACAAGACGACGCTGGCCTACATCAAGTCGTGCCAGGGCAGCTCGCCCGGCGACGCGATCGCCCCTGACTACCTGGCGCGGCTGCCGGCGCAGGCGCTGATCCGCGAGGCGCAGGTCGCGCTCGCGGAGAACCGCACGCCCGAAGCACTGCGTCTCTTCAGCGAGGCGGGGCCACTGGCCGCGCGCGACGACCTGCGCGTGCTCAACGGTCTCTACCTCGCGAGCTGGCGCAGCGGCAAGCGCAAGGAAGCGGCCGAGGCGTTCGGGCGCATCGTCGGCGTCGGCCTGGAAGCGCGCCGACTGCCGATCAAGCTGCTCTTCGCACCCGGGTCGACACGGCTGATCGCCTCGGCCGACCTGCGCGCCCAGTACGCGATGTGGCTGCGCGAGATCGCGCTGCAGGCCGGCGTCCGCGAGACCTGCATGCGCATCGTCGGCCACACCAGCCGGACCGGCAGCGCCGCCGGCAACGACGCGCTGTCGAAGCGGCGCGCCGGCGCGGTTCGCGAGGGCCTGGAGTCGCTCGACAAGGCGCTGGTCGGTCGGCTCGACGCGATCGGCGTCGGCTCGCGCGAGACGATCGTCGACCTCGGCACCGACGATGCCCGCGACGCGCTCGATCGGCGCGTCGAGTTCCGGACCGTCGACTGCGCGTGAGGGCGACAGCAGCGCTGGTCACGGCGCTGCTCGCGGCGATGCTCGGCGGCTGCGCCAGCGCCCCGGGCGGCGGGGCGCCCCGCGACCCCGCGCAACATGACGGCCCCGGCAGCGATCCACCCGCCGATGTCGACCGGCTCCCCGACGCAGAGCCGCGCGTCGAGGCCGTCCGCCCCGGCGGGGCCAACAAGCCGTATCAGGCGCTCGGCCGCGACTACGTGCCGCTGCCCGCCGACAGCGCGCTCGTCGAGCGCGGCCTGGCGTCGTGGTACGGGCGCAAGTTCCACGGCCGGCCGACGGCCAGCGGCGAGCGCTACGACATGTACGCGATGACGGCCGCGCACCCGACGCTGCCGATCCCCAGCTACGCGCGCATCCGCAACCCGGCGAACGGCCGGGAGATCGTCGTCCGCGTCAACGACCGCGGGCCGTTCCACCCCGGCCGCATCGTCGACCTCAGCTACGCGGCGGCGGCCAAGCTCGGCGTGCTTCGGGGCGTTGCGCCGGTGGAGCTGCAGCGGATCACCTGGGACGAGATCCGGACCGGCTCGTGGCGTCGCGAGCCGGCGCCGGCCGTCGCCACGACCGTCCCGGCCGATGCCGTCGTGCCGGTTTCCACCGCCTCGGCCACGCCGCCGGCGGAGCCCGCCGCGGCCGGTTTCTGGGTGCAGATCGGCGCCTTTCGCGAAGCGTCGGGCGCGGCGTCGTTGCAGCGTCGTGTCGCCGTCGAGATCGAGGCGATGGCCGCACAGCTGGCCACCGTCGCCGATGCCAGCCTCTTTCGCGTGCAGGTCGGCCCGTATCCGAGCCGTGACGAGGCCGCGCAGGCGGCGGCGCGCATCCGCGCCGCGTTCGGCATCGTGCCGCTGATCATGGAGAAGGCGGCGCCGCGCTGAGTGCGACCGCGCTGAGCGTCCGCGGTCAGTGCTTGCACATGAACGCGCCCGACACGCCAGCCGGCACGACCGTGAAGACTTCCCGGCGTTCACGGCAAGCCACGACACACGTGGACGGACCGAAAACGCACGCGCAGAATCCTCCGCTCGTCGAACACGAACAACGCGAAGGTTTGCCGAACGCGCGGCGCAGGTTCGATGGAGTCCGGGAGCAGCCGCGTCGCGCGATCGTCTTTTCCGGTCACCTCGCCGACGCGCCGGGCCGCGCGAGACCGCGCCTGCCGGTCGACCGCATGGCGTCGGCTGCCTCGCACATCGGCGCGGCGCTCGACACCCTGTGCGCCGGCCCCGGCGACCTCGCGCTCACGCAGGGGGCCGCTGGCAGCGACCTCCTCTTCGCGGAGCAGGCGCTCGACCGCGGGCTGCGCCTGCGGCTGTTGCTGCCGCTGCCGCGCGAGGTCTTCCTGGCGCGTTCGGTCAGGCCGGTCGTCGACGGCGAGCGCTGGTGCGAGCGGTTCGTCGCTGTCGAGCGCCGCGTCGACGTCGCCGATCGGCTCGAAGCCGACGTCGTCCTCGGCCCGCTGCCGGCCGACGCCGACCCCGACGACGCGTTCGCTAGATGCAATGCCTGGCTGCTCGACGCAGCTGCGGAGTCGGGCACGGAATTCCCGGTGCTGCTGTGCCTGTGGGACGGCGGCCGCGGCGGCCGCGGCGGCACCGGCGGCATGGTCGAGCTCGCGACCCGGCGCGGCGTCGCCCTCGCCCGGATCGACACGCGATCCCTCTGAACCTCGTCAACGCGCGGGGGTTGCGGCGTGGCGAAGCGCGGTGCTCCAATCGGCGGCACCGGCGCGAGACCGGCCCAGGAGGCGACCGATGGCCACGGCACGTGCGAGCAGGACCCGGAAGGCAGCCAGGATCCCATCGGCTGCGCGAGCGCCGAAGGCGATGTCGCTGCACGTTGGCCTCAACGCCGTCAGCGCCGCCGCCTATGCCGGCTGGGACGGGCCGCTCGCTGCCTGCGAGTTCGATGCCCACGACATGGCGGCCATCGCCCGCGCCGCCGGCATGAAGCCGACGACGCTGCTGACGAAGAAGGCGACCCGCAAGTCGACGCTCGCCGGCCTGCGCGCCGCGGCGAAGCAGCTGCGCACCGGCGACCTGTTCTTCCTCACCTACTCGGGCCACGGCGGCCAGGTGCCCGACGTCTCGGGCGACGAGGCCGACAAGCAGGACGAGACCTGGTGCCTGTTCGACGGCCAGCTCGTCGACGACGAGCTCTACGCCGAGCTCGCCCGCTTCGGCGACGGCGTGCGCATCCTCGTGCTCTCCGACAGCTGCCACAGCGGCACCGTCACGCGGGCGCAGCCGCCGTCGTTGCCGACGAGCCCGGCCGAGCGGCCGAAGCTGATGCCGCAGGCGGTGGCGATGCGCGTCTACCGCGAGCACCGCGCGTTCTACGACGGCCTGCAGCATGCGCTCGCCAAGGCCGCCGGCACCGCCACCGTCGACCCCGACGCGGCGCTCGCGCAGGTCGCCGCGAGTGGCCGCCTGTCGGCGACGGTCCAGGACTTCCGGCCCGCCGTCATCCTCGTTTCCGGCTGCCAGGACAACCAGACCTCGATGGACGGCGAGCACAACGGCGCCTTCACCGAGGCGCTGCGCCGGGTCTGGAGAGACGGCGCGTTCGCCGGCAACTACGGCCAGTTCCATCTGCGCATCCGGGCGCTGCTGCCGTCGACGCAATCACCCAACCTGTTCACCCTCGGCAGTGCCGGGCGCTTCCTGGCCGAGCGGCCGTTCACGGTGTGACGAAGCCGGCCGCAAGACGTCGCGCGGCGTCGGCCGCGATCACCTTCGTCGTCAGCGGCGTCGCCGAGACGGGTGGGCCGCCGCCGCGCGTCGGCCGGCTGAAGGCGTCGGTGCGGATCGGCGCGGGGCGCGACGAAGCAGCCGCGGCCGCGCGGGGCGGCGTCGACGGCCGCGCCGGCCTCCGCGGCGGGCTCGAGCCCGACCGCGACGGCGTCGTCCGCGTCAGCGCCGAGCCGGGTCGCGACGTCGTCGTGCTGTCGGTCGTCAACGGGCCGACGCTCGTGCTGCACCCGCAGGCCGCGAGCGACCTGCTGCGGGCGCAGGCGCCGCTCGTGCGCGGCGCCGCGCCGGCCACGCGGGCCGACGGCGAGGTCGTCGTTCCGGTCGAGCTCGGCTGGCCCGGCATCGAGCGCGCCGCGACGCGCGGCCTGCTCGGTCGCGCCGTGCTCGGCGGGCTGAAGGTGCTGACCGGCTTCGGCGGCCAGCGGGCAGGCCGGCTGCTCGCCGCGGCGGCGACGAAGAAGGTCGACGCCCAGGTGAATCCCGGCGTCTACGCGCTGTCGGTCGACGCGCTCGAGCCGCTGAAGGCGAGCGGCGCCCGGCCGCTCCCCGCGGTCCCGCCTGCCGCCGACGGCGGACCGATGCTGGTGCTCGTGCACGGCACGTTCTCCAACACCGCGGGCACGTTCGGCAAGCTGTGGTCGCTGCACGCGACCGTCGTTCGCGCGCTGTTCGCCCGCTACGCAGGCCGCGTCTACGCGCTCGACCATCCGACGCTCGGCGTGAGCCCGATCGCCAACGCCCTGCAGCTCGCCCGGGCGCTGCCCGCGGGCGCCCGCGTGCACCTGCTGACGCACTCGCGCGGCGGTCTCGTCGGCGAGCTGCTCGCGCTCGCCTGCCAGCCCGGCGCGATCGACTCGGCGGAGGCGCTGCGGCGGTTCGCCGGCGCCGGCTACGCCGCGCACCGCGACGACCTGCGCGCGCTCGCCGCCGAGGCCGGGCGCAAGGCGATCCGCGTCGAGCGGATCGTCCGCGTCGCCTGTCCGTCGCGCGGCACGCTGCTCGCGTCGAAGCGACTCGACGCCTACCTCTCGGTGCTGTCGTGGTGCCTCGAGCTCGCGACGCTGCCAGTGGCCGCCGAGCTCGTCGACCTGCTGCACGAGGTGGCGCTGCGCCGCGCCGAGCCCGACGAGCTGCCGGGGCTCGAGGCGATGATGCCGACGAGCCCGGTGATCGGCCTCGTCAACGACATCGCCGAAGGCCGCGACGCCCGGCCGCGTGAGCCGATCGCAGGCGACCTGCGCGTCGTCGCCGGCGACCTGCAGGGCGACGGCGTCGTCTCGTGGGCGAAAACGCTGCTCGCCGACGCCTTCTACTGGACCGACAACGACCTGGTGGTGCAGACCCGCTCGATGTACGGCGGCGCGGCGCGCGCCAGGGCCGCTGCCGGTTCCGGGGCGGCGCGCTTCCTGCTCGACCGCGGCGCCGGCGTCTCGCACTTCGCCTACTTCGCCAATGAGCGCACCGTGCAGGCGATCTCGCGCGCGCTGCTCGACGACGAGCCCGAGGACTACGCGGCGATCGGCCCGCTGTCGTGGGCCGGCGAGGACGCGAGCGGGACGCGCGCGGCCGCGGCCGTCGCCCGCTCCCGCGGGCCGGTCGCGGGAGACGCGGCAACGCTCGGCAAGCGGCCTGCGGTGATCGTCATCCCCGGCATCCTCGGCTCCAACCTCGCGCTCGACGGCGAGCGCGTCTGGCTCGGCTTTCGCTTCGTCAACGCCCTCGAGCGGCTGGCGTGGAACCCGAGGACCGCCACCCGCGTCACGCCCGACGGGCCGATCGCGAGCGTCTACGGCGCCCTGGTCGAACACCTGGCGAAGAACCACGAGGTGATCCCCTTCGCCTTCGACTGGCGACGGCCGATCGAGGACGAGGCGACGCGGCTGGCGGCCGAGGTCGACGCCGCGCTGACCGCACGCACCGGCACGACGGCGGCGGTGCGCATCGTCGCCCACTCGATGGGCGGCCTGGTGGCGCGGACGATGGCGCTGCAGGCTCCTGCGGTGTGGAAGCGCTTCCTTACACGAGACGGCGCACGGTTCCTCATGCTCGGCACGCCCAACGGCGGCTCATGGGCGCCGATGCAGACGCTCTCGGGCGACGACACCTTCGGCAACGCGCTCGCCGCCTTCGGGTCGCTCTTCGACAACCGCGGCGCTCGCGACACGATGGCCGGCATGCCCGGCTTCCTGCAGATGCAGGCCGGCCTGCTCGACGATGCGAGCGGCCTCGCCCGCGCCGATCGCTGGCAGCAGATCGCCGACGAGGACGTGGCCCGCGTCGTCGAGCACAACGCCTGGCACCTCGAGGGCGTGCAGCGGACGGTCTACCGCTGGGGCGCGCCGCCGCAGGCCGTGCTCGACCGCGCGGTGGCGCTGCGCCGCGCGCTCGACGCGCAGGCCGCCGCGCTCGGCGACGCCGCCGGCGTGATGCGGCTGGTCGTCGGCGCTGCGCCTTTCACCCCTGGTGGCTACGTGATGACCGAGGCCGGCGTCGAGTACGTCGCCGCGCCCGGCGGCGGCGACGGCCGCGTCGCGCACGCGAGCGCATGGCTGCCCGGCGTGCGCACGTGGACGCTCGCCGCATCGCACGGCGACCTGCCGAGCGTGGCGGCGGCGTTCCCGGCCTACGCCGAGCTGCTCGAGAACGGCGAGACGTCGCTGCTCGAGGTGTTCGAGCCGCCGCCGACGCGCGACACGCGCGGGGCTCGAGCCGCGCCTGGCGGATCGTCCGCGTCGCCGACTCCGGGGGCCGCGCCGTCGGACCGCGTCGCCCGCAGCCGGCCCTCGCGCGGGCTGCTGCCGTCGGCGCCGCCGTCGAGCCCGGCCGACACGCTGCGCGGCGCACCGGCGGGCATCGTCACGGGGCGGCCGCGGCAGACCGCGCTGCACGTGTCGGTGCTCAACGTCGACCTGCGCTTCGTCCACCAGCCACTCCTCGTCGGCCACTACGTCGCGCTGGCACTGACCGGCAGCGAGGCCGTCGTCGACCGCCTGGTCGCCGGTGCGATGAGCCGCTCGCTCGCCGCCGGGCTCTATCCGAACGCCGTCGGCACGCAGCAGATCTTCGGCAACATCCGACGCGACCCGAACAACGTGCTGGCAATGGCGCGGCCGTGCGCCGTCGTCGTCGCCGGTCTCGGCGAGGAAGGCAAGCTGCGCGCGGCCGGCCTGACGCAGACCGTGCGCCAGGCCGCGATCGCCTACGCGCAGCGGCTGGCCGAGACGCCCGACCTCGCGCCGGCCGAGTTCGAGCTCGCCTCCACGCTGGTCGGCAGCGGCGGCGCCGGCATCAGCACCGGCACCGCGGCGCAGGCGATCGCCGCCGGCGTGCAGGAGGCCAACGAGCGGCTCGCCGCCGGTGGATGGCCGCAGGTCGGGCGGCTGGTCCTGATCGAGCTCTACCTCGACCGCGCCAGCGATGCCTGGCATTCGCTGCAGGTGCAGTCGACGGCATCCCCGCACCAGTTCCAGGTCGACGGCCCGGTCCTCGCCGGCGCCGGGGCGCTGCGCCGCTCGCTCGACTCGAGCTACCGCGGCGCCGCCTACGACTTCATCAGCGCCGAGTCGACGACCGCGAGCGACGGCACGCGCAGCATCGTCTACAACCTCGACACGAAGCGGGCGCGCACCGAGGTGCGGGCGCAGCGCACCCAGGGCACGCTCGTCGACGACCTGGTCGCCAAGGCGTCGAACGACGCCAACCGCGACCCGCAGATCGGCCGCACGCTGTTCGACCTGCTGGTGCCGGTCGAGATGGAGCCTTTCCTCGGCGGCACCACCGAGATGGTGATCGAGCTCGACCTGACCACGGCCGCGCTGCCGTGGGAGCTGCTCGACCCGCGCGATGCCCAGCTCACCGGCGGCGACCCGCGGCCCTGGTCGATCCGCAGCAAGCTGCTGCGCAAGCTCCGCACCGCCGACTTCCGGCCGCAGCCGGTCGACGCCGGCATCGACGGCGGCGCGCTGGTGATCGGCGAGCCGCTCGTCGACGATCAGAACTACCCACCGCTGCCGGGAGCGCGCGCCGAAGGCATGGCCGTCGCCGAGCGGCTCGTCGAGGGCGCGGCCGGGCTCGACGCCGGGCAGGTGCGCGCGCTCACCAGCGGCACCGCCGATGCACGCGACGTCGTCAACGCGCTGTTCGAGCGTCCGTACCGCGTCATCCACGTCGCCGGGCACGGTGCGCCGGGCGCGGTCGGTGGCGTCGTCCTGTCGGGTGGCAACTTTCTCGGGCCGGCCGAGATCGCGGCGATGCGCGTCGTTCCCGAGCTCGTGTTCCTCAACTGCTGCCACCTCGCGGCCTACGACATGCGCTCTGCGCAGTCGTCGGCGGTCAGCTACGACCGCGCCCACTTCGCCGCCAACCTCGCCGATGCGCTGATCGCCATCGGCGTGCGCTGCGTCGTCGCCGCCGGCTGGGCGGTCGAGGACGGCCCGGCCGAGATCTTCGCGACCTCGTTCTACGACGTGCTGCTCTCGGGCGGGCGATTCATCGACGCCGTCGCCGCGGCGCGCGAGGCGGCCTGGCGCGCCAACCCGGCCGGCAACACCTGGGCCGCGTACCAGTGCTACGGCGATCCGGGCTGGACGTGGCGGCGCGGCCTCGCCGGCGCGCCGCGTGGCGCGATCGCGCTCGCCGAGGAGTACGCCGGCGTCTCGTCGGCGCCAGCGCTCGTGCTCGCCCTCGAGACAATTGCCACGGGCCTGCGCTTCGGCGGCGACGTGAGCCGCGACATGGCCTCGCTGGAGCGCCAGCGCGACCGCATCCGCTGGCTCGAGGCGCGCTTCGCGCCGCTGTGGGGAACCATGGGCGCGGTGGCCGAGGCGTTCGGCCTGGCGTGCGCCGGCGCGCGCCTGCTCGACGCGTCGATCGCCTGGTATCGCAAGGCGGTTGACGCCGAGGACGGCAGCGCGTCGTACCAGTCGGCCGAGCAGCTCGCCAACCAGCTGGCGCGGCGCGCCGAGGACGACCCCGACACCGAGCAGGCGCGCCGCACGATTGGCGAGGCCGTGGCGATCCTCGAACGCCTGCTCGGCCTGCACCCGACGGCGGAGCGCGAGTCACTGCTCGGCTCGGCGTGGAAGCGCTTGGTGATGGTCGAAGGCCGCGACGACCGGCCCCTGGCGCGCGGCAGGAAGCCCGGCCGCGCCCGCGACCTCGCCGATCCGGCTCGCCTGTCGGCGCTGCGCAAGATGGCGCTGCACTATGGGCGCGCCGAGCAGCTCGCGGCGCGAGCCGACGCCGACAACGCGTTCTACTCCGCGAAGAACGGCATCAGCGCCGAGCTGCGCCTCGCCTTCCTCGAGCGCCGCCCGGCCGAGCTCGCCGCCGACCGGCTGCAGGCGGTGCGCGAGCAGGTCGAGCGCGCGGCGCGCGACCGGCCGGACTTCTGGTCGGTCGTCGGCACGATCGAGCTCGCCGTGCTCGGCGCCGTCGCGGCCGAGCAGCTCGCCGGCGCGGCCGACGACCTCGTCGCCGAGTTCCGCGCCCTCAAGTCGCGCGTGCCGGCGCTCGACATGTGGGGCTCGGTCCACGCCGAGGCGCGATTCACGCTCGAACCGTATGCGGCGATCGCGACGCCGGCCGAGCGCAAGGCGGCCAGCGCGATGCTCGAGGCGCTGGCGGCGATGGCGCGAGCGGCCTGAGCCCGCCCGCCGCCCGGGCGGCGGGTCGTTGCTAGCATCCGTCGTCGACGATCGGGATCCGCCCGGCGCGAATCCAGCACGGCAGTGGCGGCGCCCAGGCATGACAGACGAAGACGACGCGGCGGTCACGTTCGAACCGATCGGTCACTACAAGGCACCACCGCTGCCGACCGAGCACGCCTTGCGGCGCCTGTTCGAACGCACCCGGGTCGCCGTCGGCGGAGAAGCCGACGATCCGGTCGTCGCCGACGATCACCTCGAGCGGCCGACTGCAAGTGTGCTCGACGATGTCGCCGCGCCGCCCGCCTGCGGGCCGCTCGTCGAGGAACTCGATCGAACGTTGCGGGACTGGCTGCGCGATCCCGCGCCGGCGAGCCGCGTCAAGGTCATCGTCCTGCCGCCGTGCGACCACAACGACATCGTCGAGAGCTGGGCCCGCGAGCGGGACCACGGCCTCGTCGAGCCGCCCGACCGCGAGACGCTGCTGCGGGCGACGGCGCGGCCGGTGCTCGCCGGTGCCGGCGACGGCCCCATCGTCGTGCCGCGCCTCGAGCGCTGGTTCCTGCGCCACCGCACGGGTCTGGCGGCGGTGCGGACGCTGCTCGCCGAGATCGGGACCATCGACCGGCACTGCGTGATCGGCTGCAACAGCTGGGCCTGGGCCTTCCTGGCCAAGGCCACGGATGCCGCGATCATCCTGCCCAGGGCGCTGACCCCGCGCCCCTTCGATGCCGACCGGCTCCAGCGCTGGCTCTCGTCACTTGCGCGTTCGGAAGAGACCGAGGCCATGACCTTTCGCCTCTCCGGCAGCGGCGCAGACGTGTTCGCGCTAGATGACGACGGCAAGCGCTCGAATCGCTACCTCGAGCAGCTCGCCGCGCGCAGCCTGGGCATCCCGTGGATCGCCTGGCATCTGTGGCGCCAGAGCCTGCGCACGGGAGACGCGCCGTCGTCGAAGAAGGCGAAGCGGCTCGCCGACCGCGACGACCGCACGCTGTGGATCTCCGACCTCGACGAGCCGGCGTTGCCGGACGACCGGGAGGAACAGGCGCTGCTGGTGCTGCAGGCGCTCCTCATCCACGGCGCCCTCACGCCGGGCGAGCTCTCGCACGTCATGCCGCCCGAGGGCGAACACGACCTGATTCCGACCCTGCTCGCGACCGGATTCGTCGAGCGCAGCGACGGAAAGGTCCGCGTCCGGCCACGCGCCTACCCGACGGTGCGGCGCGAGCTGAAGGCCGCCGGCTATCCGATGGACATCCTGTAGCCATGGCCACCGCCGCCGAACAGGGCAAGGAAAAAGCCGCCAAGCTCATCAACGATCTTCAGGACATCAGCCTGACCAAGATCGGGCTGATCATCTTCGGCACGTGGCTCACGATCTTCCTGGCGCGCCAGATCCTGCCCTACCTCGCCGAGCGCGGTCCGAGCCGGGCGAGGCTCTACCTGCTCGGCGCCGTTCCGGTCATCCGACTGGTCGTGCTCACGGTGGCCATCCTGTGGCTGGTGCCGATCGTCTTCAACATCACGTTCCAGAACTTCCTGGTGATCTCGGGCGCCGCGAGCGTGGCGATCGGCTTCGCGTTCAAGGACTACGTGAGCAGCATCATCGCCGGCTTCGTCGCGATCTTCGAGCGGCCGTATCGCCCCGGCGACTGGGTCGAGATCGACGGCGACTACGGCGAGGTGCGTTCGGTCGGCATGCGCGCGATCCGCATCCAGACGGCGAACCAGAACACCATCACGATCCCGCACGACAAGATCTGGCGCAAGAACATCTCGAACGCCAACGACGGCGCCCGGACGTTGATGTGCGTCACGCCGTTCTTCGTCGACCCCGGACACGACGCGGCATCGCTGCGCTCGGCGCTGCGCGACGTGGCGCTCACCAGCGCTTTCCTCGACTACGACGAGCCGGTGCAGGTGATGCTGAAGGAGACGCCCTACGGCACCCGCTATCACGTCAAGGCGTATCCGTTCGACATGCGCGACCAGTTCGCCTTCATCAGCGACGTGACGGTGCGCGGCAAGGAGGCGATCGCCGCGGCCGGTGCGCGCGAGGTCAGCGCCGGAGTCGCCGCGCCGTCGACACGGCAGGCGACGTCGGACTGAGCGGCGCCGCCATCAGCTGCGAATGGCCGTCGTCGCGAGGTCGCGAAAGCTCTCCGCCGCCGGTGAAAGGCTCGCGCGGCGGCTCGTGAACAGCGAGATCTGCCGGTAGACGACCGGCCCCGCCAGCCGGCGCACGACGAGGCCGAACGGCGCCGCGAGCAGCTCGGCGTGCAGCGGCTGGGCCGTGACGCCGAGGCCGGCGCGGACCAGCCCCAGCGCGCTGGTGATGAACGAGGCCTGGTGGGTCGGCTCGAGCACGAGCCGGTCGGAGTGGCGCAGGAGATCGGCCTGCAGGCGAACCGTGAAGTCCTGCGTCAGCGTGACGAAAGGTTCGCGCATCACCTGCTTCCACGTCGCGGTCGGTCGCCTCGCGAGTGCGTGCCCCGGCAGGCAGAACAGGGCGATGCGATCGCGGATGAGCGGCTGCTGGGCGATGTCGGGCGAGGTCGGCCGCTGCGGGGCGATGCACAGATCCGCCTCGCCCCGCGCCAGGCGGTCGAGCGCCTGCTGGTGCAGCGAATCGAGGATCTCGACGTGGATCGCCGGGTAGCGTTCGACATAGCGCGCCACCAGGCGCGGCACCAGGGTCGCGGCGTACAGGGGCGTGCAGGCGATGCGCACCGTGCCGCGCATCTTCTGCTCGAGCTCCTTCGAGCTCACGACCGCACGTTCGAGGTCGGCGAGAACCTTGCGTGCCTGCTGCACGAACTCGGAGCCCGCCGTTGTCAGCGCCACCTGTCGCGTGGTGCGGTCGAACAGACGGACACCGAGAACCCGTTCGAGGTCGCGCACCAGAAGGCTCGACGCCGACGGGGTCTGATGCAGCGTGCGCGCCGCCGCGGTGAAGCTGCCGGTGGCGGCGACGGCGGTGAAGGCGCGAAGCTGCCGCAGCGAGATTCCGGCGAGAAGATTCACGAGAAATACTCGATAAACGGTAAGAAAGTTTAGCTTGTCGCAATAGCCGGCCGTTACTAGAGTCGCGCTGCCCGACCTTCGACACCCCGTGCTGCGCTTCGATCCCAACCTCCGCTGGCTGTTCACCGAATGGCCCATGGCCGAGCGTTTCGCCGCTGCGGCGCGCGCCGGTTTCGCGGGCGTCGAGATCGCGTTCCCGTATGACGTTGCGGCCGCGGAAATGAGCGTCCGCCTGGCCGATCTCGACCTGTCGCTCGTGCAGATCCTGGCTCCCTTCGACTGGGACGGCGGCGAGCGCGGCATCGCCGCATTCGCCGAGAGGCGGTCCGAATTTCGCGACGGCATCGCCCGCGCGCTCGACTACTCGTGCGCCGTCGGCCGGCCGATGGTCCACGTGATGCCGGGCAACGTCTCCGCCGGCGCCGACCGGGCAGCGCTCCTTGCCACCTTCGTCGAGCACATCGGCTGGGCGGCGGACCGCGCCGCCGCTTGCGGCGTCACGCTGATCCTCGAGCCTTGCTGCCGCGCGCGCTTCCCCGACTTCCTCTACCACCGTGTCGACGAAGGCATCGCCGTCATCGACGCGGTCGGGCGCGACAACGTCAAGCTCTGCTTCGACACTTTCCACGTGCAGATGGAGGAAGGCGCCATCACGCCTCGCCTGCAGGCCGCTTTCCCGCACATCGGGCACATCCAGGTCGGCAACGTGCCGGGTCGGCACGAGCCGGGGACAGGAGAGATCCACTTCCCGTTCCTGTTCGCGCAGATCGAGTCGCTGGGCTGGGATCGGTGGATCGGTTGCGAGTACATGCCGTCCGGCCCGACCCTGGACACGCTCGGGTGGGGCGCACCGTACGGGATCGGGCCCGCTGCGTCGAGCGCGTCAGCGAATCCGGGCGGCGGGGCGGACCGATGCTGAGCGCGGCCGACAACGAGGCACTGACGCGCACCGGCCCCGGCACGGTGATGGGCGACTACTTCCGGCAGTACTGGCAACCGGTCGCGTTGTCCCGCCAGCTCGAGGCCGACGGTGCCCCGCTGCGGGTCGACGTCTTCGGCGAACGTCTCGTCGCCTTCCGCTCTGCCGACGGCGTCGTCGGCCTGGTCGACGCGCGCTGCCCACATCGCGGCGCCGATCTCTATTTCGGGCGCAACGAGGACTGCGCGATCCGGTGCGTCTTCCACGGCTGGAAGTTCGACCGGCAGGGCCTCCCGCTCGAGTTGCCGAACGTGCCGGCGGGGTCGGCCTATCACCGCACGATCCGTCTGCGCGCCTACCGGACTCGCGAGTACGCCGAGATGGTCTGGGCCTGGCTCGGACCCGAGGAAAACAGCGTTCCGGAAGTGCCGGTGCTCGACGCCGGGCAGGTGCCGGCGTCGCACCGCTTCGTCACCAAGAAGCTGCAGGAGTGCAACTGGGCGCATTCGCTCGAGGGCGCGCTCGACACCTCTCATTTCTCCTTCCTGCACATGCCCGCGCCCGGCGTTCCCTCGAACGGGAATGCCGACGCGCCGGCCGACGAGAAGCGCCTGCGCTGGATCCGTGAAGACCCGCTGCCCGAGTTCTCGATCCTCGAGCACGAGGTCGGATTCGTGGTGGGCGGTGCGCGTCGGGCCGAGGGCTCGGATCGCTACTGGCGCAGCGCCCAGTTCGCGTTGCCGGCGCACAGCACGACCCCGTCGACGCTGCCGGGCGAGACGCATTTCGGCTACACCTGGGTGCCGATCGACGACGAGAACTGCTGGATCTACACCTATGCGTGGAATCCGGATCGGCCGCTCGACGAAGCGGAGCGGTCGACGCTGGCATCGGGCCATGGCGTCATCGCCGAGGTCGACACCCATTTCGTTCCGGTCCGGAACCGGGCCAACGAGTACCGCATCGATCGCCACCAGCAGAAGCACGTGAGCTTCACCGGCGTGCGCGGTGTCGCCGAACAGGACGCGATGATCCAGGACAGCCAGGGCCGCATCGCTGACCGCACGCAGGAGCACCTGACCGCGTCCGACGCGGCGATCGTCAGGTTCCGCCGGCTGATGATCGAGGGCGCGCGCTCGCTGGCCGCCGGACGGCCGCCGACCGCGCCCTGGCACCCGCAGAGCTATCGCCTGCGCTCGGGGAGCTGGATCGTCGCAGAAGGTGTTCCCTTCGAGGCCGTCATGCACGAGCGATTCGGTGATCGCGTCGGCCTTGTCCGGACCTGAGCGATGCGTCGGCAGCCACCACAAGGAGACCAGCGTTGAAGAACCCGAAGTCCATCGACCAGCCCGGGGATGCCGCCCGGCACGTCGTCGAACGTCCTGTCGCCAGCCAGTCGCGCCGCGACCATCTCGCCTCCCTGTTGCGTCTGGCCGCGGTGGCTCCGTTGGCGGGGGCCGGACTGGTGCGCGCCCAGTCGACCTATCCGATCAAGCCGGTGCGCATCGTCGTGCCGTACGCGGTCGGCGGCTCCACCGACACGACCGCCCGCCTCGTCGCGCAGTCGCTGTCGACCCGGCTGGGGCAGCCGTTCGTCGTCGAGAACCGCACCGGCGCCGGTGGCAGCGTCGGACACGACGCGGTGGCCAAGGCGGCGCCGGACGGCTACACGCTGCTGTTCAGCGCCGCCGGGCCGCTGGTCGTCACGCCGCACATCTACGCCAAGCTGCCCTACGAGCCGATCAAGGGTTTCGAACCTATCAAGCTGGTCGCGACCGCGCCGCTCATGCTGGTCGTCAACCCGAAAGTGCCGGCGACGACCGTCGCCGACCTGGTGCGTCTGGCGAAGGCCAGGCCCGGCAGCCTTACCTACGGCTCGTTCGGCAACGGCAGCTCGGCCCACCTCGCGGGCGAGCTGTTCAAGTCGCTGGCCGGCATCGACATCGTCCACGTTCCGTACAAGGGAAGCGCGCCGGCGCTGACCGACCTGCTCGGCGGCCAGATCGACATGATGTTCGACGTCATCGTCACCTCGCTGCCGCACGTCGAGAACCGGACGCTGCGCGCCCTGGCTGTCACCTCCGACAAGCGTGCCGAGCTGTTGCCGAACCTGCCGACGATGCAGCAGGCGGGCATCAAGGATTTCGAGGCCGGCACCTGGTTCGGCCTGCTCGCCCCGGCAGGCACCGACCGCCGCATCGTCGATGCGCTGTCGACGGCGCTCGACGCGACGATGCAGCAGAAGGACTTCCGCGAGATCCTGGTGAAGCAGGGCGCGATGGTCGCCGGCGGAACGCCCGATGATTTCCGCCGCTTCTTCCTCGCCGAGTACGAGAAGTGGGGCAAGGTGGTGCGGGCGGCGGGGATCAAGGCCGACTGAGGCCCTCGGCCGGGCTCTAGGGCGCGGCCCGCTTCGGCCCGGCTCGTCGTCGCCCGACCCGGTCGATTCGCCCGCTTGCCGTCGGGTGGAAGTCGATGCGGGCCTCGTTGAGCGCCCGCTCACCGCCCGGGTCGCGGCCGACTGATCGTCGCCGCGTCTCGATGCGCTCGACCGTGCCTTCATCGCCGTTGACCTCGATCTGGTCGTGGACGTGGAACGGTGGTGGCGGCGAGCAGGAAGCCGAGCAGGATCATCACTTCACGAAGCCGCCGAGCACTTCGCCGAGGTTGTCGCGGCCGCGCGCTGAGCTGCGTCGGTTCACCAGCCGCCTGGCAAGCAGCCCGAGCTATCGGCCGCCGGTCACCTCGACGATCGAGCCGTTCGTGTAGCTCGCCTTGTCCGAGAGCAGCCAGACGATCGCCTCGGCGACCTCGTCGGCCGTGCCGGCGCGGCGCATCGGCAACTGCGGCGCCATCTGCGCGACGCGATCGGGCGTGCCGCCCGAGGCGTGGATGTCGGTGTCGATGATGCCGGGGCGCACGGCGTTGACGCGGATGCCATCGCCGGCGACCTCCTTCGCCAATCCGACGGTGAAGGTCTCGATCGCGCCCTTGGCCGCGGCGTAGTCGACGTACTGGCCCGGCGCGCCGAGCTTGGCCGCGGCCGACGAGACGTTGACGATCGCGCCGCCGCGGCGGCTCCTCATTCGTCGAATCGCCTGCGCGGCGCAGTGGAAGCTGCCGTAGACGTTGACGGCGAACATGCGTTCGAGCCGTGCCCGGTCGATCGCGTCGATGCGGGCGGCCGCGCCGACGATGCCGGCGTTGTTGACGAGGCCGGCGAGCGGCGGCAGCTCGGCGTCGACCCGTTCGAACATGGCGACGACGTCGCGTTCGTCGGCCACGTCGCAGCGGATCGCGAGCGCGGTTCCGCCGCCGTCGCGAATCCCCTGGACGACGCGCTCGGCGGCTGTTTCGTCGTGCATGTAGTTCACGCCGACCACCCAGCCCGCGGCGGCGGCAAGACGGCAGGTCGCCGCGCCGATGCCTCGGCTGCCGCCGGTCACGAGCACGGTCGAGGTCGACCCGAGCGGGTCACTCATCGTCGTTCTCCCCCGGGCCTTCGTCGCCGCCGCCTTCCTTCTCCTTCGCCTGTCGGTCGAGCACGGCCTGCATCGGCGCGAGCCCGTCGACGAGGGCGTCGACCGGCTTCGGACGGGCCAGGCGCAGCGCCGGCGGAAAGAGGTGGTTCATGTACAGCTCCTCACCGGGCCGGCCGGTTCGCTGCACGTTGAACCACAGCGACAGCGCGACGGCGACCGCGAAGCCGACCGCGACGACGCCGCGCATCAGCCGCGGCCTCGTCGGCTCGACCGCGAGCAGGTGCAGGTAGATCGCGACCGCGCCGACCGCGTACACGGCGACGAACGAGAAATCGGTGACCCACGGCCACGACAGCGAGAAGGCGAGCAGCGCCGGAACGACGCTGAGCGCGAGCAGCACGACCGACGCGCCGAGCGCGACCCGCACGTGCCAGGCGAAGCGCCCCTGCCGGGCGACGATCTTCGACAGCAGCGCCCAGGCGCCGCACCACAGCGCGAACATCGCCACGGTCGAGACGAGCACGGTGCCGATGGCACGGGCGAGATTGTCGGGGTCGGTCGAGAGCCAAGTCGTGAACACCGCGCCAGCGAGGACGACGAGACCGAGCGCCGCCGTCGCCTCCCAGCGCAGCGACCCGCCGACGATGGGCGCCACCACCTGCTCCGGCGCCAGCGCGTGGCTCGCCAGGCGCAGGCGCAGCGTCGTGCGGCCGACCTGGAGGTCGAGGTCGCGGCTGCTGTCGGCGATCGTCGCGGTCGCGCCGCCGGCGATGGCCCGGCCGTCGACGACGACGCCGTTGCGCGTCTCGCCGGCGCCGACGACGAGGCCGGCCGCGCCCTCGGCCGGCGCGTCGATGCGCGCGTGGTGCGCGGCGACGTGCGGGTCGCTCAGGACGACGTCGTTGTCGAGCGCGCGGCCGATCGTCAGCGGCCAGCGCTCGACGCGCCATGCCTGTCGAACCGTGCCGTCGCGGTCGATTGCCTCGACCAGCGCGATCATGGCGTCGCCTTCGTCTTCGACGGCTGCACCCAGCCGAACCCGTCGAGGTAGTGGCGCGCGAGGCGCTGTGCGTTCGCGAAGTTGATCCCCTGCGCGTCGAAGCGGCCCTGCACACCCGACTGCGGCTGGTCGAGCGTGGCGACGAGCACCGACACGTCGTAGAGCTGCGGCAGCTTTCGATACGCGCGCAGGCAGATCACGGCGCGCAGCACGAGGCCGTCGCGGTCGACGTAGTCCTCGCTGCAGCGCGGCTTGGTCTGGTGCTGCGGGCCGAGACGGACGAACCCTTCGTTGCGAAAGCTCTGCGAGTAGCGATCGGCGAAGCGCAGCGTGCCGAGCTTGGAGCCGTCGTAGCTCTCGTGGCGCAGCGCGATCGCGCCGGTGGTGAAGTCGCCGACGAAGATGCGCGTGTCCATGACGCAGTCCGACCGCTCGAAGTCGAGCCCGCCGGTGCGCGACGGCTGGCTCGATCCCCAGCAGCGCATGAACTCGTCGGGCGGCACCGGCACGCGATAGCGCAGATGCGTCGCCGGCTTGAAGCCCTGCGCGATGAAGCGGTCGGTGAGCGCCTGCTGGTGCACGAGCAGCTGCTGGTCGACGATCGCGTAGGCCGGCCCGGCGAGCGGCTTCGCGTCGCGGCCCCTGGCGATGAGCGCCACCGCGAAGGTCGCCGGAACGAGGAAGCTCACCTGCTCTCCGTCGACCCGGCGGGCCACGTTGATGCCGACGACGCGCCCCTGTTCGTCGAGCGCCGGGCCGCCGCTCATGCCGCCGGAGAGCGCGCCGCCGAAGAAGATCTGGGGATAGAAGCTGCGCTTGACGAGTCCGTTGTAGGTGCCTTGCGTGACCGCGAAGCCGACGTCGAGCGGGTTGCCGAGCGAATAGATGCGCTCGCCCTGCGCCAGTGGCTCGGCGTCGGGGCGAAACGCGAGCGCGTCGAAGCCCTTGCCCGCCGTGGCCGTCGCGGTGTCGGCGGCGCGCAGCAGCGCCAGGTCGTGCAGCACGTCGATCTGCACGATGTCGACCTTGGCTTCACGCCCGTCGGCGGTCACGTAGACGAGGTCGTGCCGGTCGGGCTTGAGCGCCGCCTCTGCGACGACGTGGAAGTTGCTGACGATGAGCCCGTCTGCCGAGACGAAGAATCCCGAGCCGACCGAGGTCTGGCTGGCGCGGCCCTTGAGCACCGTGCGCAACTGCACGAGCTGCGAGCGCGCCTGCTCGTACACCTTGCGCGCGGAGAGCGAGACCGGCGCCGCCACCGGAGCCGGCGCGACGGCCTCCGGAACGCCGGCGGGCGGGCGGGGTTGGGCGACGACGGAGGCGGTCGCCAGCGACAGGGCCGTGCAGATCGCCCAGCGCCGGGCCCGTGTCGTCATCGAGTCGATTCTAGGGACGCGGTCGTGCAGGCGACGTCTGCTTGGCGAAGTAGCGGACGCCGGCCAGCCCGTCGAAGTGCGCGTCCTGGGTCCAGAGCACGGCGCCGTGGGGGCGCGCCGCGGCGTAGATCAGACTGTCGGCCAGCGGCAATCCGCTGGACGCGGCGACGACCGCGAGCCCCAGGTCGACGTCGACGACCTTGCCGCGCTGCATCAGCGAAAGCGCGGTCGACGCGATGTCGTCGCCGGCGTCGCGCAACAGCTTCTTCACCACCTCGTAGACCGTCAACACCGGGACGACCAGCCCGTCGACGCTCTCGATCGCGTCGGCGTAGAGATCGGCACGCTCGCTGTCGACGAAGAACTCCATCCAGCACGAGGAATCGAGGGCGATCGGCGATGCGTCGGCGCCGGGAATGGCGCCGCGGCGACGTCGCGGCGACGTGCTCACAACGCGCGATCGGGCTCGTCGTCGATCCGGGGGTCGACGCCACGGGCGATGCCCCGCAGCGTCGACGGCGACCGCAACGGCATCAGGCGCAGCCCGCCGTTGAACTCGACGACGCCGAGCTTGGCGCCTGGCTCGAGGCGCATCCGGCGTCGGACCTCGAGCGGGATCACGACCTGGAACTTGGGCGACACGGTAACGGTGTTCATATCGATGATCCTATCGTATGATGAGGAACCGGTCGATCAGAAATGGAGACAAGAAGCATGCAACGCCGCCGCCTCGTCCAAACCCTCGCCGCTGCGGGCCTCGTCGGGCCTTCGATGCTGGTTCGCGCCCAGTCGCTCGAGAAGCCCAAGCTCACGCTGGCCGTCGGCGGCAAGAACCTGCTGTACTACCTGCCGCTGACGATTGCGGAGACGCAGGGCTACTTCAAGGACGAAGGGCTCGACCTCACCATCGCCGACTTCTCCGGCGGCTCGCGGGCATTGCAGGCGCTGATCGGCGGCAGCGCCGACGTGGTGTCCGGCGCGTTCGAGCACACCATCAACATGCAGGTCAAGGGCCAGCGCCTGCGCGCCTTCGTGCTGCAGGGCCGCGCCCCGCAGATCGTCCTCGGCGTCAACCCGAAAACGATGCCCGACTACAAGTCGATCGCCGATCTGAAGGGCAAGAAGCTCGGCGTCACCGCCCCCGGGTCGTCGACCAACGTGCTCGCCAACTTCGTCCTCGCCAAAGCGGGGCTGAAGCCGAGCGACGTGTCGATCATCGGCGTCGGTGCCGGCAGCGGTGCGGTGGCGGCGATGCGCTCCGGGCAGATCGACGCGATCTCCAACCTCGACCCGGTGATCACGCTGCTGGTCCGCTCCGGCGACCTCAAGATCATTTCCGATACGCGCAACGTTGCCGAGGCCGACCGGGTCTTCGGCGGGCCGATGCCGGCCGCGTGCCTCTACACGCAGCAGACCTTCATCGACCAGAACCCGCGCACCGTGCAGGCGCTCGCCAACGCGATCGTCCGCGCCGACCGGTGGATCCAGAAGGCCGGCGCCGCCGACATCATCAAGGCCGTTCCCGAGACCTACCTGCTCGGCGACCGCGCCGTCTACGTCGACGCATTCCTCGCCGCCAAGGGCGCGCTCTCGCCCGACGGCATGTTTCCGCCGGCCGGCGGCGAGACGGCGCGCCGCGCCCTGGCGAGCATCGACCCGGCCGTGGCGTCGGCGAAGGTCGACCTGCCGGCGATCTGGACCAACGACTTTGCCAAGCGGGCGAACGCGAAGCTCGGCAAGGCCTGAGGCCGGATGCGTCGGGCGATCGCAGGAGCAAGGCCGTGACGCCGGGCGCAAGCGCAGCCCTCGAACTCGACGCCGTGACCTGCACGTTCGCGCCGCGGGCGCGCGACGAGCGCGGCTACACGGCGGTGCGCGACGTCACGCTGTCGATCGCCGCCGGCGAGTTCGTCGCCGTCGTCGGCCCGACGGGCTGCGGCAAGAGCACGCTGCTCAACGTCGCCGCCGGCCTGCTCGAACCGAGCGCCGGCACGGTGCGCGTGTTCGGCGAGCCGCTGGCCGGCATCAACCGCCGCGCCGGCTACATGTTCCAGGCCGAGAGCCTGATGCCGTGGCGCTCGGCGCACGCCAACGTCGCCGCGGGGCTCGAGTTTCGCGGCGACGCCGACGCTTCCGCGGCCGCCGACGCGTGGCTGCGCCGCGTCGGCCTCGGCGGCTTCGGCGATCGCTACCCGCACCAGCTCTCGGGCGGCATGCGCAAGCGCGTCAGCCTGGCGCAGACGCTCGCCCTCGACCCCGACCTCATCCTGATGGACGAGCCCTTCTCCGCGCTCGACATCCAGACCCGCCAGCTCATGGAAAACGAGGTGCTCGCGCTCTGGGCGGAGAAGAAGAAGGCGGTGCTCTTCATCACCCACGACCTCGACGAGGCGATCGCGCTGTCGGACCGCGTCGTCGTGCTCTCGGCCGGGCCGGCGTCGCACCCGCTCGGCGAGTTCGCGGTCGACCTGCCGCGGCCGCGCGACGTCGCCGAGGTGCGCAACACGCCGCGCTTCGTGGCGCTGCACGAGGCGATCTGGTCGGTGCTGCGCGGGGAGGTGCTGGCCGGCTATCGGCAGCAGCTCGCAGCCTGAGTCGTCAGCCGAGGCGCGGCTGCGCCGCGAGCCAGGGCTCCAGTCGCGCCAGGGCCTCGTCGAGCTCGGCGCCGGAGAGCGCGAACGAGAAGCGGATCCAGCGGTGCCCGTCGATCGGGTCGAAGTCGATGCCGGGCGCGGTGGCGATGCCGGTCTCGTCGAGCAGGCGGTGGCAGAAGGCGAGGCTGTCGCCGGTGAGGTGGCCGACGTCGGCGTAGATGTAGAAGGCGCCGTCGGGCGGGGCGATGCCCGAAAGGCCCAGGCGCGGCAGCGACTCGAGCAGGCGGGCGCGGTTGTGCGCGTACTGCGCCACCGACGCGTCGAGCTCCTCGCGGTCGTCGAAGGCGGCGAGCGCGGCGTGCTGCGAGATGCTTGCGGGCGTGAGGAATAGGTTGATGAGACAGGCCGAGAGTCGATCGACGCAGTGCTCGGGCGCGACCAGCCAGCCCAGCCGCCAGCCCGGCATGCGGAACAGCTTCGAGAAACTGTTCAGCACGATCGCGTCGGCGTCGAGCGCGAGTGCGGTGGTGCTCGCGCGGCCGAACGAGATGCCGTGGTAGATCTCGTCGGAGACGATCCGCGTGCGGCTGCTCCGGCAGCGTTCGACGAGCGCGGCGAGCTCGTCGCGCGACAGCATCGCGCCGGTCGGGTTGGCGGGGCTCGCGACGACGAGGCCGTGCAGCGGCTCGGGCAGCGCGTCGAGCATCGCCGGCGCGAGTCGGAAGTTCGCGGCCGCGCCGCAGTCGATCTCCACCGGCACGCGGCCGAGCGCGACGAGCGCGTTGCGGTACGCGGGATAGCCGGGCCTGGCAACGCCGACGCGGTCGCCGGCGGCGAACATCGCCGTGAACACGGCGACCAGCCCGGCGCTCGCGCCGGCGGTGAGGAGCACGCGGCGGGGGTCGAGGTCGATGCCGTGCTCGTCGCCGTAGTGACGGGCGATGCGCTCGCGCAGCGCCGCCGACTCCCAGTAGCCGCTCGCGTCGCGGTCGAGCCGCGCGTGCGCGGCCTCGCGGGCGAGGCGCGGGATGCCCGCCGTCGGCTGGCCGAAATGCATCGGAAAGACGGGCAGCCCGTCGCGCTGGCGGGCGAAGGCGCGCATGCCGATCGCGCCGGCGTGAAACGGCGTGACCGCCGCGCCGCGCGCGGGCAGCGGTGGCGGGTCGCCGGTCGACTGACTGCGCATGGCGTTCGGACGCGGACTTAGCATCGCGGTCATTCTCTCCCGCTGCCCTTTCGACTCCGACGACCACCGCCGCCGATGAAATACCTTCGTGTGTGGCAGCTCGCCCTGCTGGTGACCGTGTTCGTCGCCTGGTACGCGCTGACCACGCCGGGGCTGATCCCGCCCTTCATGTTCGACAACGACCGGCAGGCGGCGTTCTTCTTCGGCGAGCCGCTGCAGATCTTCGGCCGCATCTGGGACTGGTTCGTCGTCAACCGCGACATCTACCAGCACCTGTGGGTGACGCTCGTCGAGACGCTGCTCGCGTTCGCCATCGGCACCGGCCTGGGCCTCGCGATCGGCCTGTGGCTCGCGCTCAGCCCGTTCGCCGCCGCCGTCGCCGACCCGTACATCAAGGCCGCCAACAGCATGCCGCGGGTGATCCTGGCGCCGATCTTCGCCGTCTGGTTCGGACTCGGCATCGCCAGCAAGGTCGCGCTCGGCGTGACCCTCGTGTTCTTCATCGTCTTCTTCAACGTCTACCAGGGCGTCAAGGAAGTGAGCCCGGTCGTGCTCGCCAACGCGCGCATGCTCGGTGCGTCGCGCCGGCAGCTGCTGCGCCACGTCTACCTGCCGAGCGCGACGAGCTGGGTCTTCAGCTCGCTGCACACGTCGGTCGGCCTGGCGTTCGTCGGCGCGGTGGTGGGGGAGTACCTCGGCAGCTCGCGCGGCGTCGGCTACCTGATCCTGCAGGCCGAGGGCGCGTTCGACATCAACACCGTGATGGCCGGCATCCTCGTGCTGACGGTGTTCGCGCTGGCGCTCGACGCGACCGTCGGCAGAGTAGAGAAGCGGCTGATGCGCTGGCAGCCGGCGGCCGGGGAGACCGAGAAGCTGTGATGGCGGCAGCCTGCCGCGCGGCGTGATCAGGCGCCGTCCGACAGGAACGATGGGCGCACGCTGATCCGCGCCGGCCGAGCGCGCGCCGATCCTTCGGCCATGCCCGAGTTCCGCCGGTTCGCCCTCACCGTCGCGCTGGCTGCGGCGTCGACCGTCGCCGCCTTCGCCGCCGACCCGGGCGCGTCCGCGATGCCGCAGGTTCTCACCTCACCGACCGGTATCCGCTATGTCGTCGGCGGGACAGGCGCCGAATCGCAGGAAGCAATGAAACGGATGCAGGGCGACTTCTCCCTGCGGATCGTCTACAGCGCGGCCGCAGGCGACTACGCGATCGCCGATCGCTTGACGATCAAGCGAGGCTCCACGAGTGTGCTCGAGATCGAGCAGGCCGGTCCGATCGTCATGGTCGCGCTCCGGCCGGGCGACTTCCGCATCACGACGACGATGGCGGGCAAGTCCGAATCGCGCACGGTCAAGGTCGGCGCAAAGCCGCAGACGCTCAACTGGAAGGTCGCCGCGAGCTGACATCACCGGCGGGGCCGACGCGCCGTGAGGGGTAGCATCCCCGCGATCAACCGACCGCCGGAGATCGATCGATGAACCCGAAGACCCTCTCGGCGGCGCTGGCCGTCGCGGCACTGTGCGTCGCCCCGAGCCTCGCCGCAGCGCAGGAAGTGACGCTGCGCGCCATCAACGCGTTCCAGGAAGGCAGCGCCTTCGCCAAGCCGTTCGAGGCCTTCATCAAGCGCGTCAACGACGAGGGCAAGGGCCTCGTCCACATCAACTACATCGGCGGGCCGAAGGCGATGCCGCCGTTCGAGGTCGGCAACGCGGTGAAGAACGGCGTGGTCGACATCGCCAACGTGACCGGCGCTTTCTACACCAACCTGCTGCCCGCGGCCGACGCGCTCAAGCTAGCCGAGCGCACGATCCAGGAGCAGCGCAAGAACGGCGCCTGGGAGTACCTCAACAAGCTGCACAACGAGAAGGTCAACGCCTGGTACCTGGCGCGCGTCGGCGACGGTGCGCCGTTCCACCTCTACCTCACCAAGCCGATCGGCAAGCCCGACCTGCACGGCCTGACGATCCGCGTCACGCCGGTCTACCGCGCCTTCTTCACGGCGCTCGGCGCCAACCTCGTGCAGACCGCGCCGGGCGAGGTCTACACGGCGCTGGAGCGCAACGTCATCGACGGCTACGGCTGGCCGAGCCAGGGCATCTTCGACCTCGGCTGGCAGGAGAAGACGAAGTACCGCGTCGATCCCGGCTTCTACGCCGTCGACGTCAACTTCCTGGTCAACCTCGACACCTGGAAGACGAAGCTCAACGACAAGCAGCGGGCGCTGCTGCAGCGCGTCGCGACCGAGATCGAGGCGACCAACGCCGACAACGCTGCCCTGAACGTCGCCGACCAGAAGCGACAGGCGGCTGCCGGCATCAAGACCATCACATTCGAGGGCAAGGATCGCGAGACGTGGCTCAACACGGCGCGCGAGGCCGGCTGGGCTTACGTGAAAGAGACTGCGCCGCAACAGGCCGACGAGTTGCGCCGCCTGCTCGCACGCTGACGCACGCGATGGCTTCCGGGGAAGGCGCCGCGGCGAGGCGCACGGCCTACGCGCGCTTCCTCGACTCGCTCGGCGTCGCCGCCGGCGCCGTGTTCGCGGCGATGGCGCTCGCCACCACGTTCGACGTCCTGCGCCGCAGCGCCAGCGGCGCCACGGTGCGCGGGCTCGCCGAGCTCGTCGAGTACGCGCTCTTCGCGACGACGTTCCTCGCCGCGCCATGGCTGCTGCGGCAAGGCGGCCACGTCCGCGTCGACTTTGCGGTTCGGGCGCTGCCGGAGCGCGTCGCCGCCGCGGCGCACGTCGCCGCCGACGCGCTCGGCCTGGCGGTGTCGCTGACGCTGCTCGTCTATGCCGCTCGCGTCGCCTGGCGCTCGTGGGCGAGCGGCGGCATCGTCCTGAAGACGCTGGTGTTCGCGGAGTGGTGGTTGTATGCCGTGGTCGTCGTCTCGGCGCTCCTGCTCACGCTCGAGTTCGTGCGCCGGCTGGCGGGTGGTCGAGACGCCGCCGCTGCATCGGCCTGATCTCGGCGCACCGCCATGACCTGGTATCTCGCGCTGCTGACGATGCTCGGCCCGCTGTGCGCGCTGCTGCTGCTCGGCGTGCCGGTCGCGTTCGCCTTCTTCGCCGTCAACATCATCGGCGCGCTCGTCTTCCTGGGCGGCGACGCGGGGCTGCTGCAGATGGTGCGCAACTCCGTGACGGCGCTGACGAACTATTCGCTCGCGCCGATCCCGCTCTTCATCCTGATGGGCGAAATCCTGCTGCACAGCGGCGTCGCGTTCCGGGCGATCGACGCGATCGAGAAGCTGATCGCGAAGCTGCCGGGGCGGCTGCCGATCGTCAGCGTCGTCGGCGGCACGGTGTTCGCGGCGCTCTCCGGCTCGTCGCTCGCCAACACCGCCATGCTCGGCAGCGCGCTGCTGCCCGAGATGCTCAAGCGCGGCTACTCGCCGCGCATCGCGATGGGGCCCATCATGGCCACCGGCGGCATCGCCATGCTGATCCCGCCGTCTGCGCTCGCGGTGCTCCTCGGCAGCCTGGCCGGCATCTCGATCTCGAAGCTGCTGGTCGCCGGCATCCTGCCGGCGCTGCTGATGGCGCTGCTGTTCTGCGGCTACATCGTCGCCGCCTGCGTCGTCGATCCGTTGCAGGCGCCACGAGACGACGCGCCCGCGGCGCGCGGCTGGGCGCGCTTTCGTCCGTTCGTGGTCGACGTCCTGCCGCTGTCGCTGGTGTTCGTCGCGGTGGTCGGCAGCCTCGTCGCCGGCATCGCCACGCCGACCGAATCGGCAGCGCTCGGCTGCGTCGCCGCCGCCATTGCCGCGCTCGCCTACCGGTCGCTGACGTGGGCGAACTTCACGACCTCGCTGCGCGAGACGGCACGGGTCAGCGTCATGACGCTGTTCATCATCGTCGCCTCGGTCACCTTCGCGCAACTGCTCGCGTTCTCCGGCGCCAGCGACGGGCTCGTCGCAGTCGTTCGCGACGCCGGCTGGTCGCCTTTCGGGCTCGTCATCGGCATGGTGCTGATCCTGCTGTTCCTCGGCTGCTTCGTCGATCAGGTGAGCATGCTGATGATCACGGTGCCGCTGTTCATCCCGATGGCGCAGAGCGCCGGCATCGACCTGCTGTGGCTCGGCGTGCTGTACCTGCTGACGATGGAGATCAGCTTCCTGACCCCGCCGTTCGGCCTCCTGTTGTTCGTGATGAAGGGGGTGGCGCCGCCCGCGATCACCTTGGCCGAGGTCTACCGCGCCGCGATGCCGTTCCTGCTGCTCGAGCTGCTCGTGCTCGTGGCGCTGCTGCTGTGGCCGGGGCTGGGGACGTGGTTGCCCGGCGCGCTGATTCCGTAGTCGGTGCGGGAACGCCGATTGCCCTAGCAAGCTGTCCCCACCACTTTTAAGATGCCGCAAGTCTTCGACCGCCGGGCCAATCTCGCGGTCAAGGTCGCGATGCTGGCCATCGTCCTGGCGCTGGTGGCCGGGGCGCTTGTATGGGGCGCGACGCTGCGCGAGTTCTCTGCCACCGGTGAGCCGCAGTCGCAGCCGATCCCGTTCAGCCACAAGCACCACGTCGGCGACGTCGGCATCGACTGCCGCTACTGCCACACGACGGTCGAGACGGCGGCCTTCCCCGGGATGCCGAGCACGCACACCTGCCTCACGTGCCACTCCCAGCTCTATCTCGACGCGCCGGCGCTCGCGCCGCTGCACCGCAGCGCCACCGCCGGAACGCCGATCGCGTGGCGGCAGCTGCACAAGCTGCCCGACTTCGTCTACTTCGACCACAGCATCCACATCACCAAGGGCGTCGCCTGCGTCGAGTGCCATGGCCGCGTCGACCAGATGCCGCTCGAATGGCGCAGCGCACCGCTGCTCATGCAGTGGTGCCTCGACTGCCACCGCGACCCGCGGCCGCACCTGCGGCCGCCGGCCGAGGTGTTCTCGATGACGCCGAAGCCACCCGTTGCCGACGGTTGGGCACGTTCGGTCTCGCTGCAGAGCATCCGGCGCATGACCGACTGCTCGACCTGCCACCGGTGATGAACCAGCGTCGCACCCCATGACCCGACCCACGCCTCCGATCGGCTCCGAGAGCCACCTGCCCGGGCGGACGATCGCGATCGAGCCGGAGTCGCCCGAGGGCATGACGCGGCGCAGCGCGCTGCAGCTCATGGCAGCGTCGCTCGCCCTCGCCAGCGGCGCCTGCACACGCATTCCCGAGCATCGCCTCTACCCGTACGTGTCGATGCCCGAGGCCGGCCGCGGCGATCGGCCCGCCTACTACGCGAGCGCCGTCGTTCGAGACGGCTACGCCGAAGGCGTGCTCGTCGGCACACGCGACGGCCGGCCGATCAAGATCGAGGGCAACCCGAGCCATCCGTCCAGCCTCGGCTCGACCAGCGTGTTCGCGCAGGCCGCCGTGCTCGAACTTTGGGACCCCGATCGCTCGCAGGCGGTGCTGGAACAGTTGCCTGCAGGGGTCGGCACAGGCCTGGACGGGAAGGCGTCGGCCCGCGCCGCGCCGTCGACGTGGGCGGCATTCGACGAAGCCTGGCGGCAGCGCGCGACCGCTTTCGAAGCCCGTGGGGGCGAGGGCCTGGCCGTCCTCACCGGCTGCTTCACGTCGCCGACGCTCGGCCGGCAGTTGCAGGCGCTGATGACGCGTTTCCCGAAAGCGCGCTGGCACCGCCATGCGCCACTGGCGCCCAACGCGGCGCGCGCTGGCGCGCGCGCCGCGTTCGGCCGCGAACTTGACTTCGTGCTCCACTTCGACCGCGCCCGGTTCGTGCTCGGCCTCGACGCCGATCCGTTCAGCCAGGTTCCCGGCCACATCCGCCATGCGCGGGACTGGGCGGGCCAGCGCGCCGGCGCCGGCAACGTGGCGGGGGCCGGCGAGCCGTCGCGGTCGTTCGCGGTCGAGACGACGCCGGGCCTGTTCGGCGCCCGCGCCGACGAGCGGGTGGCGATGGCGCCGGCGGCGATCGAGGCGCTTGTCGACGAGCTCGCGGCGGGTCTTGCTGCAGTGGCTGGTTCGCCCTCAATCGGCTCGCCCCCGGCAGCGCCGGTCTCACCCCTGTCACGCCGCCTGATCGGCCATCTCAGCAGCGCAGGCAAGGCGGCACTCGTCGTGGTCGGCCCCGCGCTCTCGGCGCGCTGTCACGCCCAGGTCGCGGCGATCCATCACCGGCTCGGCGCGTTCGGCCACAGCCTCGACGCCATCGAGCCGGTCGATGGCGTCGACGGGCTCGCCCCCCGCAGCCTCTCCGATCTCGTCGACGCGATGGATGGGGGCGCCGTCGACAGCCTGTTCATCGTCGGCGGCAACCCGGCCTACGACGCGCCGGGCGCGCTCGAGTTCGGCGCGGCGCTGCAGCGCGTGCCTTTCAGTGCCCACCTCGCCCTCCACGAGGACGAGACCTCGCGCCGCGTCGTCTGGCACCTGCCGGCGTCGCACGAGATCGAGAGCTGGGGCGACGCGCGCGCTCACGACGGCACGGCCACGATCGTCCAGCCGGCCATCCTGCCGCTCTACGACACGCGCTCGCCGATCGAGCTCGTCGCGCTGCTCGCGGGCGGCGGGCGCAGCGACGGCCACGCGCTGGTGCAGGAAGCGTGGCGGCAGCGACGGGCGCCGTCGCAGGCCGAAGCCGGCGAGGGCGACGCGGCCGACGCGCGGTTCGCCGCATGGTGGCGCGACACGCTGAGCGCCGGCGTCGTCGCCGGCAGCGCGGCAGCGCCTGCGTCCATCGCAGCCGCGTCGGTCATCACGTCGCCGGCGCCGCCGAGGGCCACGGCGATCGTCGCCGTCTTCGTCGCCGATGCCTCCGTCGGCGACGGCCGCTACGCCAACAACGGCTGGCTGCAGGAGCTGCCGCGGCCCTTGACCAAGCTGACGTGGGACAACGCTGTCGTGCTCGCCCCACGCACCGCGGCGCGACTTGGCCTCGCCACCGGCGACGTCGCCCGGGTGACAGCGGGCGGGCGTCATGTCGAAGGCCCCGTCTGGGTCCTCGCCGAGCACGCCGAAGACGCCGCGACGCTACCGCTCGGCTACGGCCGCAGCGTCGTCGGTCGCGTCGGCAACGGCGTCGGTTTCGACGCCTATCGCCTGCGCGGCACGAGCGACGCCCCGCTGCCGGTGACGATCGAGCCGACCGGCGCGCGCCACCGCTTCGCCGTCACCCAGCACCGGCTCGACCAGATGGGCCGCGACCTCGCCAGGACCGTCGCTCCCGGCCAGTCGCTGCCGAAGGCCCCGGCGAAAGCCTCGCTCTACCCCCCGGTCGCCTACCCGGACCACGCCTGGGCGATGGTGATCGACCTCGACGCCTGCATCGGCTGCAACGCCTGCACGATCGCCTGCCAGGCCGAGAACAACATCCCGGTCGTCGGCGCCGAGCAGGTCGCTGCCGGTCGCGAGATGCACTGGATCCGGGTCGACCGCTACCCGGCCGACGAGGCCGGCGGCGGCAGCATCTTCCAGCCGGTGCCGTGCATGCACTGCGAAGACGCGCCGTGCGAGGTCGTCTGCCCGGTCGGCGCCACCGTGCACGACAGCGAAGGCCTCAACGTGCAGGTCTACAACCGCTGCGTCGGCACGCGCTTCTGCTCCAACAACTGCCCGTACAAGGTGCGCCGCTTCAACTTCCTGCAGTACGCCGACGAGACCACCGAGACGCTGAAGGCGATGCACAACCCCGACGTCACGGTGCGCCAGGTCGGCGTGATGGAGAAGTGCACGTACTGCCTCCAGCGTCTGTCGCGGGCGCGTCTGCACGCCGAGAAGGCGGGCGCGCCGATCGCCGACGGTGACGTGCTCACGGCATGCCAGTCGGCCTGCCCGACGCTGGCGATCCACTTCGGCGACCTCAACGACGCGGCCAGCGATGTCGTCCGTGCGAAGCGGTCGCCGCGCCACTACGCGATGCTCGACGAGCTCAACACCCGGCCGCGGACGACCTACCTCGCGCGCGTCGCCGGGGCCGCTTCGAACGCCGCACCGCCCGGCAAGGAGCCGACGTGACGCCTGCTGCCGCCGGTCCGACACCACCCGTCTCGCCCGGCGATGCCGTGCTCGGCGCCGGCTGGGGTTACGCGGCGATCGGCGACAAGATCGGCGGCATCGTCCTGCAGCGGCCGTCCGGGCGGCTCTGGCGCATCTCCTTCTGGGGCACCTTCGTCGGCATGGTGGTGTTCCTGGCGTCGATCGGCTACCTGCTCGCCACCGGCGTCGGCATCTGGGGCATCAACCAGCCGGTGGCCTGGGGCTTTGCGATCGCCAACGTCGTCTGGTGGATCGGCATCGGCCATGCGGGCACCTTCATCTCGGCCTTCCTGCTGCTGCTGCGGCAGAAATGGCGGACCTCGATCAACCGCTTCGCCGAGGCGATGACGCTCTTCGCCGTGGCGATGGCCGGCATCTTTCCGCTGTTGCACCTCGGACGGCCATGGTTCTTCTACTGGATCGCGCCGTACCCGAACAAGATGAACCTGTGGCCCAACTGGCGCAGCCCGCTGGTGTGGGACTTCTTCGCCATCGGCACCTACATCACGGTCTCGGTGCTGTTCTGGTACGTCGGCCTGGTGCCCGACCTGGCGACGCTGCGCGACCGCGCGAAGACGCGCTTCAAGCGCGTCGCCTTCGGCCTGTTCGCGCTCGGCTGGCGCGGCGAGGCGCGGCACTGGGCGCGCCACCAGTCGGCCTACCTGCTGCTGGCGGGCCTGGCGACGCCGCTCGTGATCTCGGTGCACTCGGTCATCTCGCTCGACTTCGCGATCGGCAACACGCCGGGCTATCACTCGACGATCTTTCCGCCGTACTTCGTCGCCGGAGCCCTCTTCTCCGGCTTCGCGATGGTGCTCACGCTGGCGATCCCGCTGCGCCGCTTCTTCGACCTCGGCGACTTCATCACCCTGCGCCACCTCGAGAACGCCGCCAAGGTGATGCTGGCGATGGCGTGCCTCGTGGCCTACTCGTACGGCATCGAGATCTTCACCGCGTTCTACAGCGGCGACCGCTACGAGATCGCGATCACCGTGCAGCGCTGGATCGGCCCCTACGCGCCGGTCTACTGGACGATGCTGACCTTCAACGTGCTCGTGCCGCAGTTGCTGTGGTTCAGGCGGATGCGCCGCAACACGCTCGTGCTGTTCGTGCTCGGCATCGTCGTCAACCTCGGCATGTGGATGGAGCGCGTGCTGATCGTCGTGTCGAGCCTGGCGACCGACTACATGCCCTCGGCCTGGGGCCTGTTCATCCCGACCCTGTGGGACTGGGTGTTCCTGCTCGGCTCGATCAGCACCTTCGTCTGGCTGTTCCTCGCCTTCGTCCGCATCCTGCCGGCGATCTCGATCACGGAGATGCGCGAGCTCGTGCGCGAGACGGCGAAGGAGAAGGCGTGAACGCCGTGGCAGCAGATCGCGCCGAAGCGGCGACGCCGCCGTGGGGGCTGCTCGCCGAGTTCGCCACCGCCGACGCGCTCGTCGACGCGGCGCGGCGCGCCCGCGAAGCCGGCTACGCCGACGCCGAGGCGTATTCGCCGTTCGTGATCGACGGCCTCGCCGACGCGCTCGGCTTCAAGCCGTCGCGGGTGCCGGCGGCGACGCTGATCGGCGCCATCGTCGGCGGCCTCGGCGCCTATTTCATGCAGTGGTACTCGGCGGTCGTCGACTACCCCGAGGTGATCGGCGGGCGGCCCCTGCACAGCTGGCCGATGTTCATCCCGATCACCTTCGAGATGACGGTCCTCGGCGGCACGTTGGCGGCGGTCGCGGCGCTGTTCGTCGGCAGCCGCCTGCCGCGGCTGCACCATCCGCTCTTCTCGGCGCCGGACTTCGACCTCGCGTCGCGCAACCGCTTCTTCCTGTGCCTGCGCAGCGACGATCCGGCGTGGGACGGCGAAGGCACGCGTTCCTTCCTGCGAGGCCTCGATCCGATCGACATTGGCGACGTCGAGCCGACATGACGACGAACCTTCATCGCCGCACCGGCGCCGTCGCGGTCGCCCTCGCCGCCGGCCTGGGCCTGGCGGGCTGCGAACGCATCGTGCGCAACATGTACGACCAGCCGAAGCTGAAGCCGGCGTCGACGAGCCCGCTCTGGGACGACGGCCTGGCGTCGCGCCGCGCGCCGCCCGGCGCGGTGGCGCGCTCACTGGGCGAGCCGGCGGCCAACGCCAGCGGGCGCCGCGGCGAGGCGGCGGTGCGCACGCTCGATGCGGCCGACGCGCAGCAGACGCTGCCCGCTGTCGTGCCGCCGGCGATGCTCGCACGCGGCCAGGAGCGCTACACGATCTACTGTGCGCCTTGCCACAGCTCGCTCGGCGACGGCGACGGCCCCGTGCCGCGGCGCGGCTTCCCGGCGCCGCCCTCGTATCACCTCGTCCGCCTGCGCACCGCGCCCGACCGCCACTTCTTCGATGTGATGACCCACGGCTACGGGATCATGTACTCCTACGCGGGACGGGTCGACGCGAGCGACCGCTGGGCCATCGTCGCCTGGATCCGTCACCTGCAGAACGACCTCGGCGCCCCGCTCGCGCAGGCGGCTGCGAGCGGGGCGACCCGCTCGGCGGGGATGATGCCGGCCACGCCGACGACGGGTCCGGCGGCCGCGATGCAAGCCACCGATGCCGCAGCGGACCGGCCGGTTCGGTCGAGGCCGTAGCGGACGCCATGCAGCGCCATCGCCTGTGCCTGTCGAATCCGGCCGCACCATGGCTCGGCGCGGCGCTCGTGCTCGCCGCCATCCCGGGCTACTGGCTCGCGCCACGCGTCTTCTTCGCGTCGTGGCTCGCGGCATCGTGGTTCGGTCTGGGCCTCGTGCTCGGCGCGCTGTCGTGGCTGTGGATCCACCAGCTGACCGGCGGCCAGTGGGGCGCGGTGCTGCGGCCGCACGTCCTGCGGCTGGCGGCGCGGCTGCCGCGCGTGCTCGTCCTTTTCCTGCCGCTCGCCTTCGGCCTGCCGCTCCTGTACGCGTGGGCGGCGTCGCCCGGCACGACGGCCAGCGATGCGCCGCTCGGTCGCGCCTTCCTGATGGCGTGGCAATCGCCGCTCTTCTTCGCCCTGCGCTGTGCGTTCTACGCCGGCGTCTGGCTGTGGCTCGCCCATCGCGCCCGCACGCTCGCGAGCGCCGGCCAGGCGGCGATCTCGGTGATGCTGCACATGGCGTTCACGTCGCTCGCCGCCATCGACGCGCTCGTCGCGCTCATTGCCGGCTGGTCGAGCTCCGGTTTCGCGCTCGCCGCGCTGGCGGGGCAGGCGGTGGGCGGCGGCGCGCTCGTCGTCGCGCTCGCCTGCCGCGAGCTCGGCCCGGCACCGGCGCAGCCCGTGAACGACGGCGTGCCGCTGTCGCGCGACTTCGGCAACCTGCTGCTGACCGCGGTGCTCGCCTGGGCCTACCTGGCGTTCATGCAGCTGCTCATCATCTGGGCCGAGAACCTGCCGCGCGAGATCTCGTGGTTCGTGCCGCGCCTGCAGACCGGCTGGATCTGGGCCGGCGCCGCGCTGGTGGTCCTCCACTTCGCGCTGCCGCTCGTCGTGCTCCTCTTTCGCGCCGTCAAGGACGCGCCGCGCCGGCTCGGCTTCGTCGCGCTCGCGCTGGTCGGCGCCAACGCCTTCGATGCCGTCTGGCTGGTCCTGCCGTCGGTCGCGCCCCACGCCCTCGCGGCATGGTGGCTCGCGCCCTGTCTGATGGCGGGGCTCACGCTGCTGTCGTTCGGCGGTCGGGCGATGCGAATCGAGTCTTCACCTCCCGTGCATCAGGAGTTCGGCCATGTCGGGACATGACGTTCACGTCAAGCCGGTGATCTACGCCGGCTGCGGCTTCATGCTGGGCATCGCGATCGCCATCGGCGCCGTGCTGGCGCTGCTCACCGCGTGGCACGAGCCGTTCGGCGGGCTGCCGAGCGGCGCTGTCGGCCTGGTGCCCGCGCTCGAAGGCCGTGGCCCGGCGCTGCAGAGCGCACCGCAGAACGACCACGCGGCGTATCTGGCGGCCGAGGAGCGCCAGCGGGCCGCGTCGGAGGCGGCGCGGTGAACGCGCGCACGAGATGGATCGTCCTGCGGTGCGCCGCTGCAGCGATCGCTGCCATGTCGACGATCAAGTTCGCGGCGCCGGCCATCGCCGCCGAAGGGGCCGTCTTCCCCGGTGCCGGGGCACCCGACGTCGCCATCGAGCAGCGGCTGGGCGCGCCGCTGCCGCTCGGCTTGCGGTTCGTCGACGCCGACGGCCGCGCAGTGCGCCTGGGCGACTACTTCGACCGCGATGCCGACGGCCGCGGCGTTGCCGTCGTCCTCGTGCTCGGCTACTACCGCTGCCCGCGCCTGTGCCAGACGGTCGCGCAGGGCGCCATCGAGGTGCTCGCCGAGAGCGGCGTCCCGCCCGCGCGATACCGCGTCGTGGCGGTCAGCATCGACCCGGAAGAGACCGCTGCCGATGCCAGCGCCGCGCGCGCCCGCGACCTGGCGTGGGCCGACCTCGCCTACACGCGCGCCGCTGCCAGTGGCACGCAAGCGTCTGGCCGCGACGGGGTCGCGCAGCCGCGGATCGACGCGCTCGTCGGTCCCGCTGCGTCGGTCTCCGAGCTCGCCGCCGCCGCGGGATTCGGCGTCCAGCGTGTCGACGACACGGCCGACGCCGCGAGCCCCGCAACGTTCGCCCACGCCGCCGGGTTTCTCGTCGTCACGCCCGAAGGCCGCGTCTCGCGCTACTTCCTCGGCGTCCGCCACGATCCGGCGGCGCTGCGCGGGGCGCTCGATGCAGCGGACGACGATGTCGTCGGTGGCCTGGTCGACCGGCTCGTCCTGCTGTGCGCGCATCTCGATCCGTCGCTCGGCCGGCACAGCGCCGCTGTCATGCTCGTGCTGCGCATCGTCGGCGTCTGCCTGATGTTGGCGCTGGCGGGGTGGATCTGGCGGCATCGGCGCACGCCTGCGGTACGGCCACGATGACGAAGGCAGCGACGACGTGAGCAGCGCGACCGCAGGCTCCCCCGACGCCGTGCTCGCACCGGGGTTTCGCCTCATCGAGCAGAGCGCGTCGACGATGGCGGCGCGCAGCGACCTGCTCTTCCTGGCGATGCTCGCGCTGTGCGGCGTGCTCGCGATCCTCCTCGCCGGCCTGATCGTCGTCTTCTCGATCCGCTATCGGCGCGGCTCGAAGGCCGACCGCAGCTCGGCGCCGAGCTGCGCGCGCGGCCTCGAGGTCGCGTGGACGGTGATCCCGTTCGTGCTGTTCCTCGGCATCTTCGTCTGGGCGGCGAGCGACTTCGTCGCCATCCACCGCCCGCCCGCCGACGCGCTGCCGATTTACGCCGTCGGCAAGCAGTGGATGTGGAAGCTGCAGCACCGCAACGGCCGGCGCGAGATCAACGAGCTGCACGTGCCGATCGGCCAGCCGGTGCGGCTCGTGCTCACCTCGCAGGACGTGATTCACAGCTTCTTCGTCCCGGCGTTTCGCCTCAAGCAGGACGTCGTCCCCGGCCGTTACACGAGCCTCTGGTTCACGGCCACGCAGCTTGGCGAGTTCCGCCTTTTCTGCTCGGAGTACTGCGGCACCGACCACTCGCAGATGCTTGGCCGCGTCGTGGTCATGCAGCCGGCCGACTACGCGCGCTGGCTCGCCGCCGGGCCCGACGTGCCGGGCATGGCGCAGCAGGGCTTCGCCCTCTTTCGCGAACACGGCTGCAGCGGCTGCCACGCCGCCGGCTCGACCGTGCACGCGCCGCTGCTCGACGGGTTGCTCGGCCGCACCGTGCGCCTGCAGGACGGCACCAGCCTCGTCGCCGACGAGAACTACGTGCGCGACTCGATCCTCGCGCCCGAGAAAAAGATCGTCGCTGGCTACGCGCCGCTGATGCCGAGCTTTGCCGGGCAACTCAGCGAGGAAGACATCGAGGCGATCATCGCCTGGCTGCGATCGACCGGAGGCCGCGAGGCGAAACCGCGATGAGCACGATCACGAATCCCTCGTCCGCCGCGTCGCCGAGCTACCTCGACGACGGCCACACCTTGCGCTCGTGGCTGACGACGACCGACCACAAGCGCATCGCCATCCTCTACGCGATCGCCATCACCGGCTTCTTCTTCATCGGTGGCGCCGCGGCGACGCTGATCCGCCTCGAGCTTGTCACGCCGGCCGGCGACCTGGTGTCGCACGACAGCTACAACAAGCTCTTCACCGCCCACGGTGTGATCATGGTGTGGCTGTTCCTGATCCCCTCGATCCCTTCGGTGATCGGCAACTTCGTGCTGCCGATGATGATCGGCGCCCGCGACCTCGTGTTCCCGCGGCTCAACCTCGCGAGCTGGTACCTCTACATCGCCGGCGGCGTCACCATCCTGGCGGCGCTCTTCCTCGGCGGCGTCGACACCGGATGGACGTTCTACACGCCCTACTCGACGATGTTCTCCAACGGCTACGTCGTCGTCACGCTGGTCGGCGTCTTCATCGTCGGCTTCTCGTCCATCGCCACGGGCGTCAACTTCATCGCCACCGTGCACCGGCTGCGCGTGCCGGGCCTGGGGTGGTTCCGCCTCCCGCTGTTCGTCTGGTCGATCTACGCGACCAGCATCATCCTCGTGCTCGCGACGCCGGTGCTCGCGATCACGACGGTCCTCGCCGTCGCCGAGCGGCTGTTCCAGATCGGCGTCTTCGACCCGGCGCACGGCGGCGACCCGATCCTGTTCCAGCACCTGTTCTGGTTCTACTCGCACCCGGCCGTCTACATCATGGTGCTGCCGGCGATGGGCGTGGTCAGCGAGATCGTGCCGTGCTTTGCACGCAAGCGCATCTTCGGCTACCGCTTCATGGCCTGGGCGATCCTCGCCATCGCCGCGGTCGGCTTCCTGGTGTGGGGGCACCACATGTTCGTCTCGGGCCAGTCGGTGGCGGCGAGCCTGGTGTTCTCGCTGCTCTCGTTCGCCGTCGCCGTGCCGTCGGCGATCAAGGTCTTCAACTGGACGGCGACGCTCTACAAGGGCCAGATCCGCTTCGACGCGCCGATGCTCTATGCGCTCGGCTTCGTCGGCCTGTTCACCATCGGCGGGCTGACCGGACTCTTCCTCGCCGCGCTCGCGCTCGACGTCCACCTCACCGACACCTACTTCATCGTCGCTCACTTCCACTACATCATGGTCGGCGGCGCCGTCATGGCCTACTTCGGTGCGCTCCACTTCTGGTGGCCGAAGGTGACGGGGCGGCTCGTGAACGAGGTCTGGGCGCGGATCGCCGCCGTGACCATGTTCATCGGCTTCAACCTCACCTTCTTCCCGCAGTTCCTGCTCGGCGTGCAGGGCATGCCGCGGCGCTACCACGAGTACCCGCCCGAGTTCCAGGTGCTCAACATCATGTCGTCGGCCGGGGCCGGCGTGCTCGCGATCAGCTACCTGATGCCGCTCGTCTACCTGACGTGGTCGATCGCCCGCGGTCGTCGTGCCGAGGCCAATCCGTGGGGCGCGACGGGGCTCGAGTGGCAGACGCGCTCGCCGCCGCCGACCCACAACTTCGAGACGCCGCCCGAGGCGCCCGACGACGTCTACGGCTACACGCCGAAGCACTCCGCGTCGATCGCCGGCCTGGGCATGAAGGAGCACTCGACGTGAGCGCCGTCGCCGCCGCGCGCGAGTCGCGGCGCGAAACCGCCGAGTTCGGCTTCTGGGTCTTCCTCGCCAGCGAGCTGATGTTCTTCGGCGGCCTCTTCTTCGCGTATACCTACGGCCGCATCAGCTATCCCGACGGCTGGGCCGCGGCGAGCCGCGCCACCGACGTCGTCATCGGCACCGCCAACACCGCGGTGCTGCTGACGAGCAGCTTCCTCGTCGCCGTCGCCGTCGCAGCGGGCTCCGCGGGCCGGCGCAGGTGGGTCGCGCCGATGCTCGCGGCGACGGCCGCGCTCGGCGTCGTCTTCCTGGTGCTGAAGGGCATCGAGTACCGGCACGACTGGACCCAGGGCCTGTTTCCGGGCCCGTCGTTCCGCCTCGACGGCGCGACCGGAGGCGCCGTTCCGGCGGGAGCGCAACTCTTCTACATGCTGTACTACACGATGACCGGCGTGCATGCGCTGCACCTGACGGTCGGCATCGCGTGGATGATGATCGCCGCGTACGGTGCGCATCGCGAGCCCGGGGTCTGGTGCTCGCCAGCGCGCCTCGCCGTTGCCGGGCTCTACTGGCACTTCGTCGACATCGTGTGGATCTTCGTCTACCCACTCATCTACCTCGGCGGGCGAGCGTCATGAGAGAGGACAGCGGATCGGCGACGTTGCGAACCGTGGCGATGAAGCTCGGCTTTGCGTGGCTGGCGCTGCTCGCGCTGATGAGCGCCAGCCTCGCGTCGGCCTACGTTCAACTGAACGCCGGCAACCTCGTCGCCGGCGTCGCGATCGCGGCGATCAAGACGACGATCGTTGTCTGGCTGTTCATGGAGCTGCGGGTCGCGTCGGCCGTGGTGCGGGTCGTCGCCCTTGTCGCCGTGATCATGCTGGGGGTGCTGTTCACGCTCTCGGGCGTCGACTACCGCACGCGACTGCACGAGCCGGCCGTGATGCAGGCGCCCCGGCAGATCGAGCCGCTGGTGGTCGACGACACGGCTGCCCGCGTCGTCCCGCGCTGACGCTCAACCGTGATGCGTAAATTGGCGTGGCCTCTTGGCCTGTTGTTGCTGGTGCCGGTCGCGCCGGTCCTCGGGTATCTCGTTGCCGCGGGCGGCGTCTGGGTCTTCCTTGCCGGCGCTGTGGCGATCGCGGTGCTCGCCGACTGGGCACGGCGTGCGACCGAACACATCGCCGCCAAGCTAGGGCCCGCCATCGGCGGCTTGCTGAACGTGAGCTTCGGCAGCATCGCCGAAATCATCCTCGCGTTCTTCGTTCTGGCGGCGGGCAAGGTCGATGTGGTGCGTGCGCAAATCGCCGGCTCGATTCTGGGCACCACCCTCTTCGGTCTGGGCCTTGCGATCGTCGTGGGCAGCATCGGCCGGTCACGGCAGACCTTCAACCGCGACAAGGCGGGTCAGCTCGCAAGCATGTTGATCCTCGTCGTGATCGCACTGCTGCTGCCCGCGGTGTTCGACTTCACCGCACGTCATCTCGCACAGCAGGCTGATCCCGCCATCACCGACGAGCACCTCAGCATCGGCGTCGCGCTGGTTCTGCTCGTGCTCTACGGCGCCAACCTGATCTACACGCTCGTCACCCACCGCGACGCCTTCGCATCCGACGAACCCCGCGACGAGGGCGATGAAGGCGGCGAAGGCGGCTGGCCGATGTGGGTATCGGTGTCGGTACTGGTCGTGGGAACTGCTCTGATCGCCATGGAAGCGCACCTCGTCTCCGGAGCGCTCGACGAGACGTCGCAATCGTTGGGCCTTTCGCCCGTGTTCCTCGGCGTGATCGTGCTGGCACTCGTCGGCACTGCTGCCGACCTGTTCGCGGCCTCGTGGTTCGCGCGGCAGGACAAGATGGGTTTGGTGCTCAACATCTGCGTCGGCTCGGCCATCCAGGTGGCGCTTGTCGTCGCACCTCTGCTCGTCCTCGGTTCGTGGTGGATGGGACAGCCCATGACGCTTGTCTTCCGCAACCCGCTGGCACTGTTCGCGATCGCCGGCGCCGCTTTCATCGTCAACGCCATCTCGACGGACGGAGAAACGACCTGGTTCGAAGGTCTGTTGCTGCTCGGTGTCTACGTGCTGTTCGGGTTGGCGTTCTTCTTCACCGCGCCCATCGCGTGACGGCGCACGCGCTATAGCTGGGATGACACGAGAGACGCCGCGAAGTCCAGTGCCCGCTCGCTCCAGGGTCGGGCCTTCCACGCTTCGAGCGTGATCGCGTTGGAACGCGTCAGGTCGTCCTCGAACACCGCCGCCTGTTCGGCCGCGAAAGACCGGTCGTAGACGTTCAGGTTCGTTTCGTCGTTGATGCTGAACGAGCGCGCATCGAAGTTGGACGAGCCGAGCGACACCCACACACCATCCACTGCAATCACCTTGCAATGGAACATCGTCGGCTGGTACTCGAAGATGCCGACGCCGGCCTCGAGAAGCGGCCCCCACGAGGCGCGGGACGCGCGGCGCACGATCGCCATGTCCATGTACGGCCCCGGCACCAGGATGCGCACGCGCACGCCTCGCCCCGCGGCCGCCACCAGGGCTTGCATCGCGACCTCGTCGGGCACGAAATAGGCCGCCGACAGATCGATCGATCGCGTCGCGGCGGTGATCGACAGGAGGTAGAGCAACTGCATGCTCTTCGAGCCTCCGCGCGGCGAGCTGCTGAAGACATGAGCCGAGTTCGAGGCCGCGTCGGCGACTGACGCGATCGGTGGGAGGAAGGCGTCACCGTCGAGCGGCTGGCTGGCAGTCTGCAGCCAGTTGTCGATGAAGGCGGACTGCAGCTGTGTCACCACCGGTCCCTCGACGCGGAAGTGCGTCCCACGCCAGTGGTCCGGGTCCTGCGCATGGCCGCGCCACTCGTCGGCGATGCCAACGCCACCGATGAAGCCCACACGACCGTCGACCACCATCAGTTTGCGGTGGGTGCGGTTGTTGAAGCGGCCCACGCTGTACCAGCGCGGCGGGTTGTACAGGCGCACCTCGACGCCGGCGGTGCGCATCCGGTCGAGCTTGGAATCCTCCAGCTCGCCGCCGATCCAGTCGACCAGCACCTTGACCTGCACACCACGCCTGGCGGCGTCGGTGAAGGCGGCCTCGAATTCGGAGCCGATGTCACTCGACCGGAAGATGTAGGTCTCGAAGGTGATCGACGCGCGGGCGCTTCGCAGCGCCTCGAGCATCGCGGGAAAGATCTGGTCGCCGTTGAGCAGCGTTTGCAGGCGATTGCCGCCGACGAGCGCGGGGGTGAGCACCGCGCCGACCATGCGTTCGAATGACGGGTCGGAGGCCGCGTGGTGGCGGGCCAGCGGCTCGTCGATCTGCTTGTTGCCCAAGCTGAGGTTGAGCACGCACACGAGGACGACACACGTGACGGCGACCGTCGAGACGACGCCGAAGAACGTGTGCAGTGCTCGCCTGCGGGTACCCATCAGTTCTTTCGATGGGTGACGAGCCGATAGACGTAGAACAGCGCGATGGCGACGACAACCGCCGTGGAGACCGGATTCAAGTAGTTGGCAACACGCTCGTACTGGCCTTCCAGCAGATAACCGCCACCCGCCAATGCGCCCGTCCAGACGACGGTTCCGATCGTCGAGTACGCGAGGAACGGCAGGAGCGGCATGCGCACGATCCCGGCAGGCACCGAGATCAGCGTGCGCACCGTCGGCACCAGGCGGCCGAACAGCACGCTGACCCTGCCGTGCTGGTTGAACCAGTGCTCGGCGGCAGACACCTCGTCGCCCGAGACCGTCAGCCACCGGCCATGCCGGTCGGCCAGTCGCTCGAGCCGCTCCGAGCCCAGCCAGCGTCCCGCCCCGTACCAGGGCAGTGCACCCAGGATGGAGCCGACGACGCCGGCCGCGATGACGCCCCAGAGGTTGAGCTCTCCGCGGGCGGCGACAAAGCCGGCGAGCGGCATGATCAGCTCGGAAGGGATCGGCGGAAAGATGTTCTCGAGGAACATCAGGAGCGCGACGCCGAAGTAGCCACTTTGGGCGAGGGTGTCCGCGATCCAGTCGAACATCATCCGCCCCGGCTTCGAAGCGAACCCGTCTACTTCGATGTCGGCATCGCGAACTCCGCGCCCTTGGGCGTCGACGCCGGCCAGCGCTGCATCACCGACTTCTGCCGCGTGTAGAAGCGCACGCCCTCCTCGCCGTAGGCGTGCATGTCGCCGAACAGGCTCGACTTCCAGCCGCCGAAGCCGTGCCACGCCATCGGCACCGGGATCGGCACGTTGATGCCGACCATGCCGATCTCGACCCGCCGCGCGAACTCGCGCGCGGCGTTGCCGTCGCTCGTGAAGAAAGCGACGCCGTTGCCGAACTCGTGCGTGTTGACGAGGTCGAGCGCGGTCTCGAAGTCGGGAACGCGGATGCACGAGAGCACGGGGCCGAAGATCTCCTCGCGGTAGATCGTCATTTCCGGCTTGACGTGGTCGAAGAGGGTCCCGCCGGTGAAGTAGCCGTTCTCGCCGCCGTCGACCTTGATGCCGCGTCCGTCGGCGACAAGCGACGCGCCCTCGGCAACGCCCTTGGCGATGTAGCCCTCGACGCGCGCCTTCGCCTCCTTCGTCACCAGCGGCCCCATCTCGGCGCCGGCCTTCATGCCGCCGGAGACGACGAGGTTGACCGCGCGCTCCCTGAGCATCGGCACGATCCGGTCGGCGACATCGCCGACCAGCACCGCCACGGAGATCGCCATGCAGCGCTCGCCTGCCGACCCGTACGCCGAGCCGACCAGCGCGTCGACCGCCTGCTCCAGGTTCGCGTCGGGCATGACGACCATGTGGTTCTTCGCGCCGCCGAGCGCCTGCACGCGCTTGCCGTGCCTCGCGCCGGTCTCGTAGATGTGGCGCGCGATCGGCGTCGAGCCGACGAAGGAGAGCGCCTTCACGTCGGGGTGGCCGAGCAGCGCATCGACCGCGACCTTGTCACCCTGGACGACGTTGAACACGCCCTCGGGCAGCCCCGCCTCGTGCAGCAGCTCGGCCATCCGCACCGAGGGCGACGGATCGCGCTCGCTCGGCTTCAGGATGAATGCGTTGCCGCAGGCGAGCGCCACCGGGAACATCCACATCGGCACCATGACCGGGAAATTGAAGGGCGTGATGCCGGCGACGACGCCGAGCGGCTGGCGCATCACCCAGTTGTCGATGCCGGTCGAGACCTGCTCGGTGTAGGCGCCCTTGAGCAGCTGCGGGATGCCGCACGCGAACTCGACGATCTCGATGCCGCGCGTGACCTCGCCCTGCGCGTCGCTGAAGACCTTGCCGTGCTCGGCGACGATCATCGCCGCGAGCGCGTCGCGGTCGCGCTCGAGCAGGCGCAGGAACTGCTGCATGACGCGGGCGCGGCGCAGCGGCGGCAGGTTGCCCCAGGCCGGCTGCGCCGCCTTCGCGGCGGCGACGGCGATGTCGACGTCGCCGGTGCTGGCAAGCTGCACGTGGCGGGCGACGGCGCCGGTCGAGGGGTCGTAGACCGGCTGGCGGCGCCCGCCGGTGGCTGCGACTGCACGGCCGCCGATGAAATGGCCGATCTCGGTCTGGCTGGCGAAAGCTTCGGTGGCGCCCATGACGCAGTGTCCTCGTGTCGGAAGTAAAACGGAAAGACGAGCGGCGCTCAGGCCGTCGGCAGGGTGTGCAGCGGCAGAGACGGCGCCGCCCGCAGGGCCGGGTCGGCGTAGCTCGTCATGAGTGCGGCGAGCCGCGAGACGATCGAGCGGATCGCGGCGATGTCGACCGTGCGCCATGCCCGCCGCTGCGATGTCTCCTCGCAGCACACCATGCCGTAGGCACGGCCGTTGAGCAGGAACGCGCCGTCGAGCATCGAGAGCACGTGGTTGGCCACGAGGTAATCCTCGCGCATCGGCGCGAGCGCCGGCTCGGTCATCGCATCGTCGGCGGCGAGGGTGCCGCCCTCGATCAGCTCGTTGAAGTAGGGGATGAACTCTTCGGCGTCGAGGAAGCGTTCGCGGGTGTCGAGTTCGCCGCCTCGCTCCTTCGACGCGAAGCACAGCAGACGCAGCTTCGGGCCCTGGTCGTCGAACTTCCACAGGCTCACCCGCGAGCAGCCGATCCGCGCGAGGACGACGTCGATCACACGCGATCGCGCCGTGTCGCGGTCGAGCGCGGCGCCGTAGAAGGCCGCGGCGATCTCCTGCAATCGCGTTGCGTCCTGCATGCCCGGGCTCATCCCGAGAGTATCGGCCCATCGCGGGCGGCGACGGCGCCACGACCGACCGCGTCGCCACGACAATCCGGCCGTGCCCACCGCCGCGCCCTCGCCGCTCTCCGACGCCGACATCGACGCCCTGCAGGCGCTGCTCGACCGTGTTCCGGCACCACTCGAGCCGCTCGACGTGTCGTCGCTCGACGGCTTTCTCTGCGGCGTCATCGTCCAGCCCGAGCGCATCCCGGTCGCGCGCTGGCTCGCCTTCGTGACCGACGCCGACGGCCGCACGCTCCCCGCGGACTTCGACACCGACGCGCTGCACGAGCTCGTCCTGCGCCGCCACGCCGAGCTCGTGCGGGCGGTCGCGGCGCGTCGCTGGTTCGACCCGTGGGTGTTTGCCGATCACGGCGACGACGACGCTGCCGCGACGGACGTCGATGCCGCTGATGCCCCGGACCCGGGCGCCGCCGCCGTCGACGCCGTCTTCCCGTGGGTCGCCGGCATCGCCACCGCGTTCGAGCTGTTCCCCGGCGTGATGCAGCTGCCGCCCGAGTCGACGCTCGAGCCGCTGGCGCTGCTCTACCGCCACCTCGACGCCGACGACCTGGAAGATGCCGACGCGCTGCTCGAGGAGATCGAATCGCTGGAGCCGCCGGCCGATCTCGCCGAGGCGGTCGAGGGACTCGTGCAGGCGACGTTGCTGCTCGCCGACGCGTCGCAGCCGATCCGGGCGACCCGCGGCCGCCGCTAGCGCGCCGAACGCCTCAGATCGCGAGCGGATCGACGTCGACCGCCCAGCGCACGACGCGCTCGGCCGCCGGCTTCTTCGCCGCGTGCAGCGCGCGCAGACGCGGCAGCCAGGCGCGCAGCATCGCCTGCAGGGCCGGGCGCGACGTCGACTCGACGAGCATCTGCAGCCGCTCGACATCGGCGACGCGGGCGACCGCGAGCGGCACCGGCGCGTAGATCGTCACCGCCGCGGCCTCGTCGAGCGCCTGCGCGTCGGCCGACGCGGCGAGCAGGAAGGCGCGCGCCGCGTCGACGGTCTTCGCGTCGGCGCGCAGCACCGCGAGGTGCGAGAACGGCGGCAGGCCGGCGGCCTCGCGCTCGGCCAGCTGGGTCGTGGCGAAGCCGGCGTAGTCGTCGCGGACGAGCGCGGCGTAGAGCGGATGCGTCGGGTGCCACGTCTGCACCAGCATCTCGGCGCGCGTCGGCATCGCCGCGTCGCGGCCGGCCCGGCCGGCCGCCTGCATCAGCAGCGCGAACAGCCGCTCGGGGGCGCGGAAGTCGCTGCTGAAGAGAGACGTGTCCGGGTTGACGGCGGCGACCAGCCCGATGCGCCGGAAGTCGTGGCCCTTGGCGATCATCTGCGTGCCGACGAGCACGTCGACCTCGCCGTCGTGGACGGCGGCGAGGCTGGCGACGAGCGCGCCCTTCCTGCGCGCGGTGTCGGCGTCGATGCGGGCGACGCGGGCGCCCGGCAGGAGGCCTGCGATCTGCTCCTCGAGCCGCTCGGTTCCGCGCCCGACCGGCTCGATGTGCGGGTTGCCGCACTCGGGGCAGCGCCGCGGCACCGGGTCGGCCAGGCCGCAGTGGTGGCAGCGCAGCGTCCGGTCCTGGCGATGGAAGACGCGCCAGGCGCTGCAGTGCGGGCAGGCGCTCTGCCAGCCGCAGTCGGGGCACTGCAGCACTGGCGCGTAGCCGCGCCGGTTGAGGAAGACCAGGCACTGCTCGCCGTGCCCGATCCGCACCTGCATCGCCTCGAGCAGCGCCGGCGCGAGGGCCGGCGGTGGCGGCTGTCCGAGTCCAGGGCGTGGCCGCATGACGACGTTCATGTCGATCAGGCGCACCGCCGGTCGCTCGGCGCCGCCGTGGCGTTCGGCCAGCGCCGCCATGGCGTAGCGGCCGGTCTCGGCGGCGTGCCAGGTCTCGAGCGACGGCGTCGCCGAGCCGAGGATCACCAGCGCGTTCTCGTGGCGGCCGCGCCAGACCGCCAGGTCGCGCGCCGAGTAGCGGGCGCCTTCCTGCTGCTTGTACGACGGGTCGTGCTCCTCGTCGACGACGACGAGGCCGAGCCGCGGCAGCGACGCGAAGACGGCCAGCCGCGTGCCGAGCACGATGTCGGCGTCGCCACGATGCGCGAGCAGCCAGTGACGCAGCCGCTCGACCGGCGTGAGGCCGCTGTGCAGCGCGACGACGGTGCGCTCCGGAAAGCGCGTGACGAAGCGGCCGATGAGCTGCGGCGTGAGGTTGATCTCCGGCACCAGCACCAGCGACTGGCGGCCGGCTTCGAGGGCGGCGGCGGTGGCGCGCAGGTAGACCTCGGTCTTGCCGCTGCCGGTGACGCCGTGCAGGAGCAGCGTGCCCGGCGCGGGCGACGCCATCGCGGCGACGGAGCGGTGTACCGCGTCCGCCTGCTCGGACGAGAGCTCGGTGGGTGCCCGGTCGGGCGTCGCCGGCGGCGTGCCGACCGACGCGGCGCCCGACGCCTGCGTCGGACCGGCGGGGCGCTTCTTGTCCCAGCGCGCGACGCGCCGGCGCAGCGCCTCGGCGCCCACCTTGCGCAGCTCGCCCGGCAGCACCGCCAGCGCGACCTCGCCGATCGATCGCTGGTAGTACGCCGCGGCGAAGGCCACCAGCGAACGCCAGGCAGCGCCGAGCGGCGGTACCGCGTCGAGGGTCTCGGTGACGGGCCGCAGCGCGTCGAGATCCGTTCGCGGCGTGGATCCGGCTGCCGCGTCCCACACCATCGCCGCCACCTCGCGCGAGCCGAGCGGAACGCGGATCAGCGTTCCGGGCAGAAGCGAGCGATCGCTCCGATAGCTCAGCAGCGGATCGAGGTCGACGAACGCAGGCGCTTCGAGCGCGACCTCGACGACCGCTTCGGGCTCGTCGCTTCGACGTTCCATCGTCATCTAGCGAACGCTTCAAGAAGCATCGGTAAGTCGATGATTCGAGACCTCTTTTGCCGTTCTCCACGCATTCTGTGGACAACATTGTGGAAAACAGCCCTCGGCACCGCGCAAACGCTTGCTGCGCGGGCCTTGCGAACATCCTGCCCGCTTTCGTGGCACCGCGGTGAGCCCTTCAAAATCAACAACTTAGCGATGCAGCCGCGGCGACTGTTGGTGCGCTGCAGCAGCGCATGTCGGTTCCGTGACGAATCAGAGTCGTGGGGATAAGTCAAGCCCTGAGTGCTCACTCACCGCCGGTGGACGACAGACTGGACGCCGCGGCGCTCGTCAGCCGTCGACGGCCGGCCGAGCCGCAGCGGATCGGCGGTGCACCGTCTCGACCAGCACCGACACGTGGTCGGGCGGCGTGTGCTGGCTGATCCCGTGGCCGAGGTTGAAGACGTGGCCGTTGCGGGTGCCCGGGCCAGCATCGAACGACGCCAGCGTCGCGCCGACTTCGGCCTCGATCGCCGCCGGCGACGCGAACAGAACCGCCGGGTCGAGGTTGCCCTGCAAGGCGACGCCATCGCCGACGCGGCGCCGCGCCGCGCCCAGGTCGACGGTCCAGTCGACGCCGACGACATCGGCTCCGGTCGAGGCGATCGCCTCCAGCCACATGCCGCCGCCCTTGGTGAAGACGACGTGCGGCACCCGGCGGCCCTCGGCCTCGCGCTTGAGACCCTGCAGCACCCGCGTGGTGTAGGCGAGGCTGAAGGTGCGGAAGGCCGCGTCGGCGAGCACGCCGCCCCAGCTGTCGAACAGCATCACGGCCTGCGCGCCGGCGTCGATCTGGGCGTTGAGGTAGGCGACGACGGCCTCGGCGTTGACCGCGAGGATGCGGTGCATCAGGTCGGGCCGGTCGTAGAGCATCGTCTTGACGAGGCGGTAGTCGTCGGAGCCCTTGCCCTCGACCATGTAGCAGGCCAGCGTCCACGGGCTGCCCGCGAAGCCGATCAGCGGCATCCGGCCGCACGGCCGCCCGCGGGCATCGGTCGTCGTCAAGGCGCGGCGGATGGAAGCCACGGCGTCGAACACGTAGCGCAGGCGCCCCATGTCGGGCACCTCGAGGCGGGCGACGTCGGCCTCGTCGCGCAGCGGCTTCTCGAATCGCGGCCCTTCGCCCTCGGCGAACGACAGGCCCAGGCCCATCGCATCGGGGATGGTGAGGATGTCGGAGAAGAGGATCGCGGCGTCGAGCGGGTAACGCTCGAGCGGCTGCAGCGTCACCTCGGTGGCGTAAGCGGGGCTCGTCGCCAGGCCCATGAAGCTGCCCGCCCTAGCGCGTGTCGCCTTGTACTCGGGCAGGTAGCGGCCGGCCTGTCGCATCAGCCAGACCGGCGTGTACGGCACCGGCTCGCTCAGACAGGCGCGCAGGAAGGTGTCGTTGGCGAGCGGCACGGCGTTCGCGGCGGCGGTCGGGATCATCGCGGTCGATTCTGCGCGACAGTCGACCGGTGAAGCCCGGCCTATGATCGTCGCCCGCTTCGCCACCTTCGAGGAGCCGCGCGATGCTTGCCAGCGATGTACTGAAGACGATCGGCCGGACGCCGCACATTCGCATCAACCGCCTGTTCGGCGCCACCCACAGCGTCTACGTCAAGAGCGAGCGCGCCAACCCGGGCGGCTCGATCAAGGACCGGATCGCCCTGGCGATGGTCGAGGCGGCCGAGGCCGAGGGCAAGCTCGTGCCGGGGTCGACGATCGTCGAGCCGACCTCCGGCAACACGGGAGTCGGCCTGGCGATGGTGGCGGCCGTCAAGGGCTACAAGCTCGTCCTCGTGATGCCCGACAGCATGAGCGTCGAGCGGCGGCGGCTCATGCTCGCCTACGGCGCGACGTTCGAGCTCACGCCGCGCGAGAAGGGCATGAACGGCTCGATCGCGCGGGCCCGGGAGATCGTCGACGAGCTGTCGAAGCAGAGCCCCGGTGCCTGGATGCCGCAGCAGTTCGAAAACCCGGCCAACGTCGCTGTCCACGCGAAGACCACGGCGGCCGAGATCGCCGCCGACTTTCCGAGCGGGATCGACGCGCTGATCACCGGCGTCGGCACCGGCGGGCACATCACCGGCTGTGCGCAGGTGCTGAAGAAGACCTGGCCGAAGCTGAAGGTCTACGCCGTCGAGCCGGTGGCCTCGCCCGTGATCTCGGGTGGTGCACCCGGGCCGCACCCGATCCAGGGCATCGGTGCCGGCTTCATCCCGAAGAACCTGCACACCGACCTGCTCGACGGCGTGATCCAGGTCGAGGCCGAGGCGGCACGCGAGATGGCGCGGCGCTCGGCACGAGAGGAGGGGCTGCTCGTCGGCATCTCGTCGGGCGCGACGCTGGCGGCGATCGCGCAGAAGCTGCCCGAGATCCCCGCCGGCTCGACGGTGCTCGGCTTCAACTACGACTCCGGCGAGCGCTACCTGTCGGTAGAGGGCTTCCTGCAGGCATGAAGCCGCGCGTCCTCATCGTCGAGGACGAGCCCGGCATCGGCGACACGCTGCAGTACGCGTTGCGGACGGAGGGGTTCGACCCGT
>JBBSUK010000001.1:0-73241 GCA_038234975.1 Burkholderiales bacterium | reverse complement strand
GTTGAGCTTGTCGACGTAGGCCTTGTGGTGCTTGCCGTAGTGGTACTCGAAGGTTTCCTTGCTCATGGTGGGCGCGAGCGCGTCCATGGCGTAAGGCAGCGGCGGAAGTTTGTGTTCCATGGCGATCCTCGTTGGTCTCGGTGGTCTCTGCACGTAGCGAGGAGATTGTAGGGAGCCCGTGGCTGCGGCACATCGCGTGCCCGCGCGGCCCGCGGCCCGCGTCAAAGGCGGTCGGTCAGCGCAATGCAACGGAGTCGACGGTGAGCAGCGCTTCGCCGTCGGCCAGCGTTGCAGCGATACGTTGGCCGGTGCGCAACGCAGCCACACCGGTGATGGCGCGGCCAGCCGGGTCGCGCAGCAGCGCAAAGCCCCTAGCCAGCGTCCGGCTCGGGTCGACCGCGGCGAGCCGCCATGCCACCCCGTCCAGGCGACTGCGCGCGGCCTGCAGAGACCGCGCGCCGGCGAGGCGCATAGCCGTGTCGAAGGCGTCGAGGCCGCGCTGCAGCTCGACGGTTCGTCGGCGTGCCGTCGTTGCCAATCGCTGCTCGAGCAGGTCGATTGCGTGTAGCTGCCGCTGCAGCGCGGCGGCCGGCGACGCCAGCCGCGCAGCGGCTCGATCCATCCGCTGCTGTTCGCGCTCGATCGCGTCGCGGACCGTGCGTCGCAGCGTCGCCGCGAACGCGTCGAGGTCGGCCTGCGCGTCCGACGTCGGGCGAGCGACGATCTCGGCCGCGGCCGTCGGCGTCGGTGCGCGCAGGTCGGCCGCGAGGTCGGCCAGCGTGACGTCGGTCTCGTGGCCGACACCGCTCAGCACCGGGATGGGCGACGCCCTGATCGCGCGGACGACAGCTTCGTCGTTGAAGGCCCACAGATCCTCGAGCGATCCGCCGCCGCGGCAGACCAGCAGCACGTCGCATGCGCCATGACGGGCCGCCGACGCGATCGCTGTGCACAGCGCGGCCGGTGCGTCGGGTCCCTGAACCAGGCTGGGATAGACGAAGACCTGCAGGTGCGCAGCGCGACGGGCCAGTGCGGTCGCGACGTCGTGCAGCGCAGCACCGCCCAGCGACGTGACGACACCGACGACCGCGGGATGGCGCGGCAACGGGCGACGACTCGCCGCGTCGAACAGCCCTTCAGCCTCGAGACGAGCCTTGACGACGAGGTAGCGTTCGTACAGAGCACCTGCGCCGCTGCGCCGGGCCGCCTCGACGACGAGCTGCAACTCGCCCCTCGGCTCGTACACCGCGACGCGGCCACGCACCTCCACGGCATCGCCTTCGGCAGGAACGAAGGCCGACAGCTGCGCCGCGCGACGGAACATCGCGCAGCGGATCGAGGCGTCGCTGTCCGGATCCTTGAGGTTGAAGTAGCAGTGGCCGCTGGCCGAGCGTGAGAACGACGCCACGTCGCCGCGCACGGTGCAGCTCGAAAAGCCCGCCTGCACCGCATCGCCGATGGCATGCACCAGCGCTGCCACGCTCCAGACGCCCAGCGCCGTGCCTGGCAAGGTCATGGCGCGGCTCTGCTGAAATTCGCGGCAATCCGTCGGACACCGCGCCGTTGCTGCGTTCGCGGCACGCCGGAGCGGGTTGTCCACACGTTTGTGCACGGTTGCGGTGGAAGACTTCGCGGCGTCGCACGCCATAATCCACCCGCATCGCACACGCTTGCGCCGCAGAGCGCCGGAGACAGCACCCGATCCGGGTGGCTACCTGAAAGGGCCATCGTTGCTTTCGATCATACAAGCGGCCGGATGGCCGATCTGGCCTCTCGTGCTCTGCTCCATCGCGGCCCTCGCACTGATCATCGAACGCGTCGTCAGCCTGCGTCGGCCCCGCGTCGCGCCGGCCCGTCTTCTCGACGAGGTGATCTCGGTCACGCGCAGTCACCTGCCCACGCCGGACATCGTCGCCAAGCTCGCCGACAGCTCGGTGCTCGGCGCGGTGCTCGCGGCCGGGCTGCGTGCCCTCATCGCCGATCCACGGCTCAACGAGGGGGCGCTGCGCAACGCGTTCGAGAGCGCCGGCCGCGCCGCGGTTCACCGCCTCGAGCGCTATCTCAACACCCTCGGCACGATCGCATCCGCCGCGCCTCTGCTCGGCCTGATGGGAACGGTGATCGGCATGATCGAGATCTTCGGCTCGCAGGCGCCCGGCGGCGGCAACCCGACGCTGCTCGCGCACGGCATCTCGGTGGCGCTCTACAACACCGCGTTCGGCCTGATGATCGCCATTCCTTCGCTGATGGCCTATCGCTACTTCCGCGGCCTCGTCGATGCCTACACGCTCGACATGGAGCAGGCGTCGGACCGCATGATCCCGCATCTCATGCGCTTCGCGATTCGGCCCGACCGCTTCGCGCCGACCGAGCCGTGAACTTTCGTCGCCCTCGCCCCGAGGAGCCCGAGATCAACCTGATCCCGTTCATCGATGTCCTGCTCGTCGTCCTCATCTTCCTGATGCTGTCGACGACCTATTCGAAGTTCACCGAGCTGCAGGTGACCCTGCCCGTCGCCGACTCGGAGCAGATGCGCGACAAGCCGAACGAGATCATCGTCGCCGTCGCCGCCGACGGTCGCTATGCCGTCAACCGCAAACCCGTCGACGGGCGCAGCGTCGATGCGCTGGCGAGCGAGCTCGCCGCAGCGGCAGCCGGCTCGAACGAGAAGGTGCTCATCATCTCTGCCGACGCGACCGCGGCGCATCAGAGCGTGATCAACGTGATGGACGCGGCACGCCGCGTCGGCCTCGGCCGGCTGACGTTCGCGACCCAGTCGTCGACCGCGGCGGGTCGCTGACACGGTTCGATCGCCCGCCGGCCGATGGCGACGACGCCGAGGCGATACGTCGATCGGCTCGCTGCCGGCCTTCAACATGTCTGGACCGACCGCGGCCGTGGGGGCGATTTCCTGCTGCCGCTGGCCTGGCTCTACGGCGCGGCGGTGGCGTTGCGCCGCGCGTCGTTCAGGCGCGGCTGGCGGACGGTGTATCGACTGCCTGCGCGCGTCGTCGTCGTCGGCAACCTGATCGTCGGCGGTGCGGGCAAGACACCGGCGGTGATTGCGGTGGTCGACATCCTGCGTGCCGCGGGCCGAAAGCCCGGCATCGTCTCGCGCGGCTACGGTCGGTCCGGCGACGATGTCGTCGAGGTCGAAGCGACGACCGATCCGCGGCGCGCTGGCGACGAACCCGTCGTGCTGCGGAGGCGCACCGGCGTCGCGGTGTTCGTCGCGGCCGATCGCGTGTCGGCGGCGCACGCGCTGCTGCAGGCGCACCCGGAGGTCGACGTGATCGTCGCCGACGATGGCCTCCAGCACCTCGCACTGGGCCGCGACGTCGAGGTCGTCGTCTTCGACGAGCGCGGCATGGGCAACGGGCGGCTGCTGCCCGCAGGGCCGCTGCGAGAAGCCGCGATGCCGAGCGGACAGACGCCCGGGGTCGACGCCACCGTCGCGCCGGCTCGCCTGATCCTCTACAACGCTGCCGCACCGACGACCCCGCTGCCCGGCCATGCGTCGCAACGCGTGCTCGCCGGCGTCGCGACGCTCGATGACTGGCGGGCCGGCGTCGCGCCGTCGCTCGCGGCGCTGCACGCACTGCGCGGGCGGCCCGTGGTCGCCGTCGCCGGGGTGGCGCGTCCGGCGCGCTTCTTCGCGATGCTGCGCGATGCCGGCCTCGACATCGTCGAGCATCCGCTGCCCGACCACCACGCCTTCGACACGCTGCCCTGGTCGAGCACCGCGGGTGACGTCGTCCTCACCGAGAAGGACGCGGTGAAGATCGACCCCGGCCGGCGCATCGGCACGCGCGTCTGGGTCGCGACGCTAGACTTCGTTCCCGATCCGGCGTTCGCCGCGGCGCTGCTCGAAGCGCTCGGCAGCCGCGACGAATCGCTCCCCGCACCCGCCCCGCCCGCACATGGAAACCCGCCTGCTTGACCTGCTCGTCTGCCCGCTGTGCAAGGGGCCGCTGCAGCACTGGCGGCCACCCGAACAGGAGCGCGTCGAGCTCGTCTGCCTGGCCGACGGCCTCGCCTTTCCGGTTCGCGACGGCGTCCCCGTGTTGCTGGAGAGCGAAGCGCGCGCGATCGAGGGCCGCACGTCGGGCGCTTCGGATACACCGGACCCCTGAGGCGGCGTGGCCTTCCACGTCCTCGTTCCCGCACGGCTCGGCTCGACGCGGTTGCCGCGAAAGCCCCTGGCCGATATCGACGGGATTGCGATGGTGGTGCGGGTGGCGTGGCAGGCGGCGCGATCGGCGGCTGCCGACGTGACCGTCGCCGCCGACCACGCGGACATCGTCGCTGTGTGTCGCGAGCACGGCGTCGCGGCATTGCTCACCGACCCGGCGCATCCGACCGGCAGCGACCGTCTGGCCGAGGCCTGCGTCGCGCTCGGCTTCGACGATGCGGAGATCGTCGTCAACGTGCAGGGCGACGAGCCGCTGATCGAGCCTTCGCTGATCGACGCGTGCGCCCGCGCGCTGGAAGAAGACGGCGGCGCCGTCGCGTCGACGGCGGCCCATCCGATTCGCGACCCGGCCGACGCGGCGAACCCGAACATCGTCAAGGTCGTCCTCGATGCACGCTCGCGCGCCCTCTACTTCTCGCGTGCACCGATTCCGTGGGCCCGCGACACGGCCGGCATTCCCGACACGGCGGCCTACGCACCGCTGCGTCACGTCGGCCTTTATGCGTATCGGGCCGGATTCCTGCGGCGCTACCCGGAGCTGGCGGCGAGCCCGCTCGAGGAGATCGAACGGCTCGAGCAGTTGCGCATCCTGTGGCACGGCGAACGCATCGCCGTCCACGTGAGCGACGGCGAACCCGGTATCGGCGTCGATACGCCCGAGGACCTCGAACGCGTTCGAGCGTTGTTCGCAGCCCGGCGATAGAGGCCGGACCGTGCAGGCAGGGCCGGGTTTTGCCTGACCGGACCGAGCCGCGATCGGCCCGCAGTCGCCCTCTATGATCGAGCCGCGCCGACCTTCACGACACACAGCGAACGAGCACACGACCCATGAGACTGATCCTGTTGGGTGCGCCCGGCGCGGGCAAGGGCACCCAGGCAGCCGTGATCTGCAAGCGCTACGGCATCCCGCAGATCTCCACCGGCGACATGCTGCGCGCGGCGATCAAGGCGGGAACGCCACTCGGTCTCGAGGCCAAGATGGTGATGGACAGTGGTGCTCTCGTCGGCGACGAGATCATCATCGGCCTCGTCGAGGAGCGCATCGCGGCTCCCGACTGCGCCGCAGGCTTCCTGTTCGACGGCTTTCCCCGCACCATCCCGCAGGCCGATGCGATGAAAGCAGCCGGCGTGCGGCTCGACTACGTGCTCGAGATCGACGTCCCGGACGAGATGATCGTCGAGCGCATGAGCGGCAGGCGGGTGCACGTCGCGTCGGGCCGCACCTACCACGTCGCGTTCAACCCGCCCCGTGTCGAAGGGCGCGACGACGCGACCGGCGATGAACTCATCCAGCGTGCCGACGACCTCGAGGCCACGGTCAAGAACCGGCTCGACGTCTATGCGCGGCAGACGCGCCCGCTGGTCGACTACTACCAGCGCTGGGCGGCGTCGGGCGAGGCCGGCGCGCCGGCCTATCGCAGGATCAGCGGCGTCGGCAGCGTCGACGCGATCAGCGAGCGGGCGCTGGCCGCGCTGGCCTGACCCGGCGCTTTTCGCAAAAGGAATCGACTTGGACATCGCAGGCGGGACATTCATCGTGACGGGCGGCGCGTCGGGCCTCGGCGAAGGGACCGCACGGATGCTCGCCGAGCACGGCGGCAAGGTCGTCGTCGCCGACGTGCAGGACGGGCCGGGAGCCGCGGTCGCCGATTCGATCGGCGGCCGCTTCGTGCATTGCGACGTCAGCCAGGAGACCGACGCGAAGTCCGTCGTGGCGGCCGCGCTCTCGTTCGGAAAACTGACGGGCCTCGTCAACTGCGCCGGCATCGGCCCGGCGGCCAAGACCGTGGGCCGCGACGGCGCGCATGCACTGTCGCTCTTCTCGAAGGTCGTCACGGTCAACCTGATCGGCAGCTTCAACATGATCCGCCTCGCGGCAGAAGCGATGGCGAAGAACGAACCCGAGCCCACCGGCGAGCGCGGCGTGATGATCTCGACCGCGAGCGTCGCCGCCTACGATGGCCAGATGGGCCAGGCTGCGTACTCCGCGTCGAAGGGCGGCATCGTCGGCATGACGCTGCCGATCGCCCGCGACCTGGCGCGCAACGGCATCCGCAACATGACGATCGCGCCCGGCATCTTCGGCACGCCGATGCTGTTCGGCATGCCGCAGGAGGTGCAGGACGCCCTGGCCGCCAGCGTTCCCTTTCCGAGCCGCCTCGGCAGGCCGGAGGACTACGCCAAGCTCGTGCACCAGATCGTCACGAACGACATGCTCAACGGCGAGGTGATCCGCCTCGACGGGGCCATTCGCATGGCCCCGAAGTAGACCGGCTCGCCGGGTCTGCGTCAGCCGCCGCGGCGGGCGTACAGGGCCCAGAGGCGGGCGAGGTCGGCGGTGCCGTCGGTTCCCTGCACGGTCTTGAAGGTGGTCTGCGCCTTCGCCTTGTCCCCGGCCGCGAGCTGGGCGATGCCCAGATGCAGCTTCGCGTCTTCGGGGCGCTTCAGGCCGCCCTTGGCGATGCCGTCCTTGATGAGCTGGGCGCCCTTGTCCGCCTGGCCGCTGTAGACGAGGTCCATGCCGACCGCGACGAGCGCCTCCCCCGACTTCCCGGCCGTCGCCTTGCGCTCTTCGTCGGGTCGCGTCGTGCGGTCTTCGGCCAGCTTCTTGTCGACGAGGCCGCGCAGGCGGTTGTGCCGGTCGGCCTGCGGCCCGGTGCCGAGCACGCCCGACTTGAAGCCGGCGTCGACGACCTGCTTGCCCTCGGCGGGCAGCTCGGCCTGCAGCGCGAGCTGCGCCATCTCCATGTAGTCGGCCGGTGCCGTCATGCTGCCGGTCGCGAGCGACAGGCGGTAGGTGTCGAGCGCGAGCCGGTCGGAGAAGGTCGACTTGCGCTGCATCCGCGACAGCAGGTCGACCCAGTACTCCTTCTTCGGGTAGTAGGTGACCAGCTTCTCCATCGCGTAGACGAAGGTGTTGTTATCGCCCTGCTTCGTCGCGGCGTTGAGCAGCAGCTTCAGCCTGTCTTCGGCCGGGCGCCCACCGCCCTTCTCGGCGCCGTCGACCTCGGCGCGCAGCTCGCGGCTGGCGCCGGCGAAGTCGCCGCTCAGGTACTGGGCCTGGATCAGCATGGTCCGGATCGCCGGGCTGGTGCCACCCTCGCGAAAGTAGCGCTGGCTCCACTGCATCGATTTCGCGTACTGCTGGGCGCGGTAGTAGCTTCCGGCGATCGACTCGATCATGCGCAGCTTCTCGGCTGCCGAGACGCGGTTGCTGCCCGAAAGCGCCTCGAACGACCGGGCCGCCGTCTCGACGTCGCCCGCCCCAGACGCGGCGGCGATCCGCATCCGCTCGATGAGGAAAGTCTCGTTCGCGTTGCGGCCGCCCGCGGCCTCGGCCCTGCGCACCTCGGCGAGTGCTTCGCGGTACTTTCCTGACCTGATCAGCTGCTGTGCCGCCTGCAGCGGCTTGCCGACCTCGGCTCGCACGGCGTCCTGCGCCCACGCCGGCGTCCCTGCCGATGCCGCGACGACAACGACGATCGCGACGGCGATCGACGCGGCGAGCGATCGCGCCGACACGCTACTTGACGTACTGTTCATTGCCGACCATTCCGAGCTTGGTCACGCCGAGGCGCTGCGCCGACGCCAGCACCATCGCGACCGATCGGTACTCGACCAGCTTGTTCGGGCGGATGTGCACCTCCGGCTGCTCCGGCTGCGCCGCTGCGCGTTGCAGCCGCGACTCGAGCGCGTTGCGGTCGGTCAGCGTCTCGCCGTTCCAAAGGATCGTCCCGTCGAAGTCGATGTCGATCGTCACGACCTCGGGCTCCTTCAGCGGTGGCGGCGGCGTGCCGATCGGCATGTTCATGTTGACCGAGTGCAGCTGCACCGGGATCGTGATGATGAGCATGATGATCAGGACCAGCATCACGTCGATCAGCGGCGTGGTGTTGATGTCGAGCATCACCTCGGGTTCGTCGCCGCCGCCGGTGCCTACGTTCATCGCCATCGTGGCCTCCTAGCCTCTGGGAGGCGGTTCGGTGACGAACTTCACCTTCTGGATCGAGGCGCGCTGCGCCTGGAACAGGACGCGACCGATCGATTCGAAGCGCGCCCCCTCGTCGCCACGGATGAGCACCTCGGGCTGCGGCACGAGCGTGGCGATCTGCGACATGCGCTGGAACAGCGCGTCGCTGTCGGGCACGAGCGCCCGGTTCCAGAAGATGTCGCCGTCCTTGTTGACCGAGATGTTGATGTTCTCGGGCTTGGTTTGGACGGCGATGTTGACTTCCTTCGGCAGCGTCACGGGGACGGTCTGCGTCACGACCGGGATCGTGATGAGGAAGATGATCAGGAGCACCAGCATCACGTCGACGAGCGGCGTGGTGTTGATCGTGGAGACGACTTCGTCCTCGTCGCCCCCCGCCGAACCGACGTTCATCGACATGCTGGTTCTCCCTTCGCTCGACGCTTCAGCGCGCGGTGACCGCAGGCTGCATGCGCGCGCCCATCAGCACGCCGTGCAGGTCGGCGCCGAAGCGGCGCACCGACTCCATCGTCACCTTGTTGCGGCGCACCAGCCAGTTGTAGCCGAGCACCGCCGGCACGGCGACGAACAGGCCGAACGCCGTCATGATGAGCGCCTCGCCGACCGGGCCAGCGACCTTGTCGATCGACGCCTGGCCGGCGATGCCGATCGCGGTGAGCGCGTTGTAGATGCCCCAGACCGTGCCGAACAGGCCGATGAAGGGCGCCGTCGAGCCGACGGTGGCCAGGAACGCCAGGCCGTCCTGCAGGCGGCTCTGGATGTCCTCGAGCGCGCGCTGCACCTTCATCGAGACCCACGAGTTGTGGTCGATGTTCTCGGTCAGCGCGCCTTCATGGTGCTCGCTCGCGGCCATGCCGGTTTCGGCGATGAAGCGAAAAGCCGAACCTTCCTTGAGCTGGCGGGTTGCCTCGGCGAGGCTGGCCGACTTGAAGAACGACCGCGTCTTCTTCGCCTCGCGCGAGACTTTCAGGCTCTCGTAGAGCTTGGTGATCAGGATGTACCAGCTGCCCATGCTCATCAACGCCAGGATGATCAGCGTGCCACGGGCGACGTAGTCACCCTGCGACCACAGCGCATTGAGGCCGTACGGGTTGTCGACGGTTTCCTTGGTCGTCGCCGCGCCCATGGGCGGTGCCACCGGAGCCGCCGCCTCGACGGGCGGCGGTGCCGTGCCTTCGGGCGCCGCGGCCGGAGCGGCCTCGGGCGCGGATGCCTGCGCACTCGCCACGGAGGGCAGCAGGAGCGCCGAGACGAGCGCGGACGCGAGCAGGGCGCGAGCGATGGGATGGGTCATGGGTACTCTCCGAAGGTTGAGCTGAAGGCGCGGAAACGGCCGACGCCTATTCCTTGAACTTGAAACTGAACTCCTGGATCGCCGCGACGTCGCCGTCGCCCTTCGCGCAGCCGTACTGGGACATGGCGGTCTTCACCGCCTGGTCGTACAGGGTTCCGGGCCGGGATTCGAGGATGGTCACGCTCACCACCGTGCCGTTGCGGATGACGGCACGCGCCTTGACGTAGCCTTCGATGCCCACCCCGTCGCGATACGCGCGACGCGGAATCTCGGGCTTGACCTGGGTCGGGCACGCGGCGCCGATCGTCACCGGCGCGGGTGGCGCCGGTGCGGGCGCGGGTGGTGCCGGTGCCACGGCGACCGGCGCCGGCGCGGGCGCGATGACCACCGGCGCGGGCGGCGGAGTCGGCGTCGTCGCGGTGATCGTCGGCGCCGGAGGCGGCGTGGCGATCTGGATCTCGGGCGGCGGGATGAAAGGTGGTGGCGGCGCTTCGAGCTTGGGCGGCGGCGGCAGCACCACTTCGGGCGGCGGTGGCGGCTTCTTCACCTCCTCGATGACCTTGGTCTCGATCGGCGCGCGGATGACCTCGATCACCTTCTTGCCGAGACCCGTCAGCAACGCCCACACGACGAGAACGTGAAAGAGGATGACGACCGTCAGCCCGACGACGTGTCGACGCGGATCCGCTTGCCGCTCGGCGTAGTTCATGACGCTGGGATCTCCAGGCCGGACGTTACGGCACAGAACGTCTGGGATAGCAAAAAGCCCGCCGGCTTGTGGCCGGCGGGCCCGGATCATATCGGGTCACGGCATCGGGACGAAGAACCGCGGATCGCGTCGCGGGTCCGTCCTACGCCGCTCCCGTTACTGGAACATGTACGTCACGCGACCGTACACGAATCGGCCGCGCGGATCGGCGTACTGCGGGTCGTAGCCGGACTGGAACGACGTCTGGCCGCCCCCGTTGGTATAGGGCGGATCGCGGTCGAACAGGTTCTTCGCGCCGAGCGTGAAGCGCCACGACTTGAACGCCTCGTAGGAGCCCTGGAGGTCGTAGGTCGTGTAGGCCTCGACACGCCTTTGCTTGTAAGCCGGATCGGTGTCGTCCTCGAACGTGCCGGGGATGTCGTTGTAGGCCTTCTGGAAGTTCTGCGCGAAGGTGATGCTGAACGGGCCGCGCGTCCAGTCGACCGAGAGGTAGGTCCGCAGGCGCGGAACCACCCCGCCTGTGCTCGTGTTGATCACGTCGACTCCGCCACTGAAGGAGCCATCGGGGTTGGAGGTGTCGAACTTGTTGAAATAGGTGGCACTGAGGTTGACGTTGAACCGGCCGACGTTGCCGGCAGGGATGCGCCATTTCACGTCGAAGTCCAGACCGGATACCTTCGTCGTCCCCTGGTTGATGTTGGTCTGGTCGATGTTGATGATGTGGCCGGGCAGGTTCGGCGTCGCAGGATCGACCGGCCCGCGCGTGATCAACGACGCGTACTTGACCGGGTCGTCGAGGATGGTCGAGACCGGCACGCCATTGGTGATGGTGTCGGTCAGCTTGACTCTGAAGTAGTCGATGCCGATCGACAGGTTGGTCACCGGCTCGATCACCGCACCAAGGGTGAAGTTCTTCGACTTCTCCGGCGAAAGGCCCTGGTTGCCGCCGTTCGTGGTGGTGAACTGCGTTGCGCAGTCCGTCGAGCTGCCTGGAGCGGGAACCGCGGGCGGGCAGCGCAGCGGGTCGTTCACGCCGTTCGTCGTCACGCCCTGGGTGTTCGGCGAGAACAGGTCCTGCAGGCTCGGAGCGCGGAAGCCCTTGCCGTAGGACGTGCGCAACAGCAGCTGGGGTATCGGCTGCCAGCGCAGCAAACCTTTCGGCGTGGTCGAGTTGCCGACGCCCTGATAGTGGTCGTAGCGAACGGCGACGTTGCCTTCCAGGTTCTTCACGATCGGGATGTTGATCTCGCCGAACAGCGCCTGCACGTTTCGGGCGCGGTTGACGGGAAGGAAGTTGCCGCCGTAGCCCGACACGTCGCCGGCCTGCAGCGTGGCGTCGGCGGAGAAGTCGTACTTCTCGCGCCGGCCTTCTGCGCCGACCGCCACGGCGAGCGGACCCGCCGGCAACTGAGCGACTTCACGCGACACCTTCCCGGCGAGGCTGGTCAGCGACGACTTGATCTTGAACGAGTCGCCGCGGAACTGCGTGGCATCGGCCTGTGCCTGGATGTCGGCCGTGTTGGGCCCGAAGAAGTTCACGTTGCCGCTGTTGAGCAACGGCAGGATGCCGCCGTAGAGCGGATAGCCGCTGTTGACCTGCTCGCGAACCTTGCTTTCGCTGTAAAGGCCGGCGACATCGAAGTCCCAGCCGGAAACCGAGCCCTTGACCCCGGCCACGAAGCGCGGCGCCTCCGAGATGTCGGTGATGTCCCGATTGCCCGTCAGCGCCGAGCGGTAGCGAACCACCAGGGGCGGCGTGCCGCCGAACTGCTGCGTGGCATACGCGGTCGGGTAGAACGGACTCGTCGGATAGAGAATGATCGCCGTCTGGCAGGGGCCGCTCTCCGTGGCGTTGTACGGGGCCTGCGCGCACAGCGGGTTGTTGTCGGGAATCGCGAACTGGTCGGACAGCGGCACCGGCTGGATGACCGTGCGAATCTTGTTCCGGTTGTACGAGCCCTCGGCGTACGCCTCGATGTCGGACGTGATCGCGAACTTGCCGGAGACGAACAGGCTCGCCCTGTCCGACTCGGGCACCAGCGCGACCAGCGGCGCCGGATCGAAGCGACAGCGATTCGGCGGGAACAGCGGGTCCAGGTTGGAGTACGGACCGGGGCAGCCCGGGGCCGCCGGATTCCGGGTCGCGCCGCCGATGGCGCCGGTCGCCGGGTTGTAGGTCGCGATGTTGCCGGGGAACGAGTTGCCCGACGTCGTGTCGTTGAGGTTGTTGACGTCGATGCTCGACTTGGAGAAGCTGCGATCACGCCCGTAGAGCGAACCCTCCTTCTGGTACGACGCGACGAACATCACGTTGAAGCGATCCCGCCCGAGGTCGCCGAAGCCGAACGTTCCGGTGGCGCGCTTGAAGTTGGCGCCGCCCTGCGTCGTGTCGCCGTATTCGCCGGTGACCTCGACGCCCTTGAAGTCGCGGCGCAGGATGAAGTTGATGACGCCGGCGATCGCGTCGGAGCCGTAGACCGCCGACGCGCCGTCCTTGAGGACTTCCACCCGCTCGATCGCAGCCAGGGGAATACTGTTGACGTCGACCGAGACGGAGTCGCCGGTGAAGCCGATGCCGTAGGGAGCGATGCGGCGCCCGTTGAGCAGCACGAGCGTGCGCAGCGAGGTGAGGCCGTGCAGGGAAACCGCCGAGATGCCGCCGGTCGTGGCGCCGGAAGCCGACGACGTCGTGAGGCCGCCCGAACTCGAGATGGAGCTGATCGTCTGCAGCAGCTGCTCGACGTTGGTGGCGCCGGTCTTCTGGATCTGCTCGCGCGTGATGACCTGGACCGGCAGTGCCGTTTCCGCGTCGATCCGCTTGATCGACGAACCCGTGATCTCCACGCGCTCCAGCTGTTGCGGCGCTGGCGGGGTCGTCTGCTGTGCGAAGGCGGGCACCGCGGCGATACCGCTGCCGAACGCGATCATCAGGCTCGTGCAGAGCTTCGTTCTCTTCAACATCGGGATCTCCCTGGGATAAAGGATCGAATCGACCTCAGCCGCCGGTAGGTGCCGCCGCCCGTGTCGGGCGATCGGCATGTCCCACCGTGCGGTCTGTCACAGGATTGTCAGACTGGCTTTACACGCCCGTCACGGAACTTTCGACGACCGGCGCGACGCTCGTCGGCTTTAACCAACAGTCGACGACGGCCGGGCCGTGACCAGCCGCGGCACTGCGTCGAGCAAGGTCCTGGTATAGGGCGATCCCGGGTTGCCAAGCACCTCGTCGGTGCTGCCCTGCTCCTCGATCCGCCCTCGTTGCATCACGACGACGCGGTCGGCGAGGAATTCCACGACACCGATGTTGTGCGTGATGAAGAGCAGCGACAGGCCGAGGTCGCGCTGCAGCTCGCGCAGCAGGTTGAGGATCTGCGCCTGCACCGACACGTCGAGTGCCGATGTCGGCTCGTCGCAGACGATCAGGCGCGGCTGCACGGCCAGTGCCCGGGCGATCGCGATCCGCTGTCGCTGGCCGCCCGAGAACTCGTGCGGATAGCGGTCAAGCGCGTCGCGGCGCAGGCCCACCTGCTCGATGAGGCCTTCGAGCAGGCTGCGACGAGCGGCAGCGTCGAGCTCGGGGCGCAGCGCCTGCAGCCCTTCCTGGAGGATCGCCATCACCCGCATCCGCGGGTCGAGCGAGGCGAACGGATCCTGGAAGATCATCTGGATGTCGCGACGGGCATCGCGCAACGACGCGCCGTTCAGTTCGAAGAGGTCGCGCCCGTCGAACACCGCCTTGCCACGGATGCTCGCCGCGCCGCGCAGCAGCTGCACGATCGCCTTGCCGGTCGTCGTCTTGCCGCAGCCCGACTCGCCGACCAGCGCGACGGTGCGGCCTTGCGGGACGGTGAAGGAGACATCGTCGACGGCGCGGAACTCGCCGCTGACGCGGCGAAGCAGCCCGCGGCGCACTGGAAAGCCCACGGTGAGGTTGCGGACGTCGAGCAGGAGGGGGGTGTCGCTCGCGTCACGCGCAACGTCGGCGAGCCGATGCGGCGCGTCGGACCGCATGGGCACGACGGCCTCCGCCAGGGCTGCCGAAGCAGCGCCGGGAACGTCGCTGTAGAGCAGGCAGCGCACCGCCCTGCCCGGCTCGGCGTCGAGCAGCTCGGGCCGTGTCGTCGGGCAGGGGCCGAACGCGCGGTCGCAGCGTGGCTCGAAGCGGCAACCCTCGAAAGCGAGCCACAGCGGCGGGACCGACCCGCCGATCGCCGCCAGCTCGCCGCCGCGGCGGTTCGCGTCGGGCAGCGCCCGCAGCAGGAGGCGGGCGTAAGGGTGCAGCGGCTTCGAGAAGAACGCGCCGGCCTCCGCGACCTCGACGATCTGCCCGGCATACATCAGCGCGACCCGGTCGGCGACCTTGGACACGACGGCGAGGTCGTGGGTGATGAGCATCATGCCCATGCCCTGCTCGCGCTGCAGGTCGGCGAGCAGGTTCAGGATCTGCTTCTGGATGGTGACGTCGAGCGCCGTGGTCGGCTCGTCGGCGATCAGGAAGTCGGGCTCGCAGGCGAGCGTCATCGCGATCATCACACGCTGCTTCTGGCCGCCGGACAGGCGAAACGGATATTCGTCGACGCGACGCTCGGGCTCCGGAACGCCGACCTTGCCGAGCCACTCGATGGCCCGCGCCCGCGCAGCGGCGCCACGCAACGACGTGTGCAGCTCGATCGCCTCGACGATCTGGTCGCCGACCCGCATCACCGGGTTCAGGCTGGTGGCGGGTTCCTGGAAGATCATGCCGATGCGGCCACCGCGCACCTTGCGCATCGCCGCCTCGGGAAGCGAGAACAGCTCTTCGCCGGCGAGGTTTAGCCGACCGCGCTCGACTCGACCGGCTTCGGGCAGCAACCGCATCAGGGCCAGCGCCGTCATGCTCTTGCCGCAGCCAGACTCGCCGACGAGTGCGAACGTCTCGCCGCGCTCGATCGACAGGCCGAGCGCGTCGATCGCGCGGACGAGGCCGACGTCGGCGTCGATGGCCACGGAGAGGTCCGAGACCTCGAGACGGGTCGGCTCCACGCTCACACCACGGCGCGCGACGTCGGCGCCGCCACGACCTTGCGCGGCCGGAAGCTGCGGGCGCGCGGGTCGAACGCGTCGCGCACGCCGTCGTGGAACAGGTTCGCGGCAAGCACCAGCGTCACCATGAAGCCGAACGCGGCAGCGAACGACCACCAGACCACCGGGTCGCGGCTCATCTCGTCGCGCGCCAGGTTGATCATGCCGCCGAAGCTGTTCATCGACGGGTCGACGCCGACGCCGACATACGACAGCACCGCCTCGTACAGGATCAGCGACGAGAAGTCGAGCACCGTGACGATGAGCATGAGGTGCGCGACGTTGGGAAAGATGTGCCGCGCCATGATCCGCCACGCGCTCACGCCAAAGGCGTTGGCGGCCTGCACGTATTCGAGTTCGCGCAGCTTCAGCGTCTCGCCGCGAAGCAGCCGGCACAGCGTCGGCCAGTTTGTCAGGCCGAGCACTGCGCAGAGCAGGAACAGCTTGAGGTCGGCGCGCTCGATGCCGGTCTCGAACAGTTGGGGGTTCTTGTCGAGGAAGACCTGCACCATCAGCACGCAAGCGGCGATGAGCAACACGTTGGGCACCGACGAGAACATCGTGTAGAGGTACTGGATCACCTCGTCGACCCAGCCACGGAAGTAGCCGGCCATGATGCCGAGCGTCACCGCCACGGGCAGCGTCGCGAGCGTCGCCAGCGTGCCGATGACGAACGCCGTGCGGATGCTCTTCAGCGCCTGGTACAGCACGTCGTTGCCGGTCAGATCGGTACCGAGCACGTGGTAGTTGTCCATGAGCAGCGCGGTCGGACCGAACAGCACGCCGAGCACGAGGAAGGTCGCCACGGCGCTGCGCCACGGTATGCGCAGCGCGTTGCGTGCGATCGCGGTGGCCGCGGCGGTGAAGCCGAGCTGCTCCGAGCGCGCCACGAGCGCGACCAGCACGGCGCTCAGCAGTGCCGCGATCACGAGGCCGGCGACGAGGCCGGTCGCCGCTCGCGTGCCGACGTCGCCGGCCCACTGCGATCGCGGGTCCCGGAGATGGGCGCCGCCGTGCGCGAGGCGCGGTGCGACGCGCCGGACCTCGCCGTCGACGACCACGGAGTCCTTGGTGAAGCCGACGTAGGCGAGCGGGCGCGAATACGTCGCCTCGCGTGAGGCCACCAGACCGGAGAGCGCCGCGTCGAGGGCGGACCGGGTGTGCGTGTCGTAGGCGGGGCCGGCTTTCGGAGCCGCCCCGGCCTGGGGCAGCAACGACCGGTAGTGGACGCTGTCGAGCAGGGTCACCAGCAGGCACGCGGCGAGCACGATCGACGACGCAAGCGCTGCCGGGTCATGGAACACCTTGGCCCAGTTGGCACGAAGGTCGGGCTTGCGTCGCGCGACGATCGCGTAGACGACGAGGCCCGCGACGAGCAGCCAGATCGCCGCGTCGGTCCAGAGGATGACCAGCTTGGGCATCGGTGTCGTCTGCGTGAGGCCGCTCAGGCGAGCCGCACGCGCGGGTCGACCCAGGTGTAGGCGATGTCGATCAGCATGAAGGTCGCGATGTAGAGCAGCGAACCGACGAAGACCATCGTGCGGACCACCGCGAAGTCCTGCTTGCCGATCGCCTCGATGACGTAGGCGCCGAGGCCGGGCAGGCCGAAGAAGCTCTCGAACACCAGGCTGCCGAGAAACACGTACGGCAGGTAGCTGCCGGCGCTGGTGATGATCGGGATCAACGCGTTGCGCAGCACGTGTCGCCCGAGGACGACGATCTCGGGGAGGCCCTTCGCCTTCGCGGTTCGCACGTAGTCCCGGCCCGTTTCCTCGAGGAACATGGCGCGGTAGAGCCTCGCCTCGCTGCCGAGCCGCGCGAGCAGCGAGAGCGCGATCGGCAGCGCCAGGAACTTGACGACGTCGAGCCCGCCGGCATAACCCGAGATCGGCGCCAGCTTGAGCACCCGGGAGAACAGGAACTGGCCGGCGATGATGTAGAACAGGCTCGAGATCGAGAGCATGAACACGCAGGCGACGACGCCCCAGAAGTCGAGCCGCGTGTGGCGGAACATCGCCAGCAGCAGCGCGAACGCCGTGCTGGCGATCACCTGCAGCACGAACAGGGGCAGCGCGAGCTGCAGGCTCACCCACATCCGCGTCGCGACCTGGTGGCCGATGTCGCCAGCCGTCTCGGAGTCGGCGCGCCCGAAGTCGAGCTTGAAGAGCGACACCGAGCGTTCCCAGAAGATCGTCTCGGTGATCTTGCCGATGCCGGTCGCCTTGTCGTTGATGTACAGCGGCTTGTCGTAGCCGCGCTCGGACTTCCACCGGTCGATCACCGGCTGGGTGATGTACTTGCCGCCGATGTTGAGCCGGGCCATGTCGTCCGGCGTGTTGACGGTGAAGAAGAGGAAGAAGGTGGCGAGGTTGACGCCGAGCAGCACCAGCACGCCGTAGAAGACGCGCCGGACGAGGTAGGAGCCCATTCGAGTCGCGGGACTCTCAGGCGGCGACCAGTTCGCCGCGGGCGTTGGTCCGCTCGCGGCGGCGGAACGCCCGCATCGCGAGCAGCACGAGGACGACGCCCGCCGCGACGGCGACCCAGATCGGCCACCACACCTGCCTATTCCACGCGGCCAGCCGCTGCACCCGCTCGGTCGGGTCGAGCCGCAGGTAGCGACCCTGGTCGCGCACCAGGATCGCCGGCTTCGAGTTGTACACCCAGTGCTGGACGGCGGCAGACGAATACGGGAAGTAGCCGAACGACCAAGGCGCGTCGTCCTGGGCGATCCTGACGAGCCGGTCGATCACCGCCTGCTTCTGCGGGCCGTCGTCGAGCAGCTTCATCTGGGCGAACAGCTTGTCGTATTCGGGGTTCGCGTAGTTGGCCGTGTTCTCGCCGTCGAACTTCGTCTTGCCGTTGGGACCGTAGAGCAGGAAGAGGAAGTTCTCGGCATCGGGGTAGTCGGCGTTCCAGCCGAGCCAGAAGACCTGATAGTTCCCTTTGCGGATCTTGTCCTGGAACTGGTTGTTGTCGGTCGCGCGAACCTCGAGCTGGATGTCGATCTTGGCGAACTGACGCACGACCCAGTCGATCTCCGCCTTGACTTCGGGAGTCGGCAGCGAATAGAAGTCGTAGTTGATGACGAGCGGCCGACCGGTGGTCGCGTCGCGGCCGTTCGGATAGCCAGCCTCTGCCAGAAGCTTCTTCGCGTCGGCGATCGGTCGGCGCACCGACACGCCGTCGACGACACGGTGGGTGATCGGGTCGTTTCCTTCGGGCGTGCCGAAGCGCGAGCCGAAGATGCCTTTCGGCAACGGGCTCATCGCCGCCTCGCCGCCTTTGCGCGGGAACACGCGCGAGAACTCTTCCCAGTCGATGGCGATCGAGATGGCCTGGCGGAGCTTGCGGTTGCGGTCCTGCTGCTCGGGCGTCTTGCCCTGGCCGATGACCGGGTCGAGCATGTTGAAGCCGATGATCCAGCTCGTGACGTCGCTGAACTGGGCGAGCCGGAACCCCTTGGCCTCGTACTCCTTCTTCACCTCCGCCGAATCCTGCATGCCGACCCGGAAGTCCATCCCGGTGTCGGTCCGCTCGAAGACCTCCACGTCGTAGAAGCCCTGGCGGAACTTGGCGCGGCGCGGCAGGGGTTCGCGCTCGACGGTCGAGACCAGCGTGTCGACGAACGGGGTCTTCTTGCCGCAGTCCTCGAGCAGCCCGGCGGCCTTGTCTTCGGCCGTGCCTTCGCAGGGGTACGGCTCGCCACGGTAGTTCGGGTTGCGCTGCATCACGTGGCGACGGTCGCGGATGTACTCGGTCATCATGTACGGGCCGGTGCCGACGGGCCAGACGTCGAGCACGAGGCCGACGGCGGCCATGCCGGGCTGCGCATAGAACGCATCGGCCTCCCAGGGCACCGGCGCCGTGAAGGTCATCTGCATCCAGTAGTTCCACTGCGGATACTTGCCCTTGATGCGCACCCGCAGCAGGTGCTTCTCCGGCGCCGTCGCGCCCGCCAGCGGCCATTTGCGGAAATCGAGGAAGGGCTTGTCCTGGCTCGCCGGGTCCCGGCCCGCCATGAGCTTCCTGTCCTCCTCCTTCACCATCGGCCCGTACTCCTTCAGGCCGACGACGTACTCCGAGAAGATGCCGTAGATCGGCGTCGTGATGCGCGTCGTCGCGTGTCGCTTGAGGGCATACACGAAATCCTCGGCGACCAGCTCGCGGGTGCCCGTCTTCTCGAAGTCGAGCGGCGTGCGGCGGTTGCCGAGGTCGCCCGGCTTCATGGCGTGGTAGAGATAACGGCCCTGCTCGTCCTTCGCGAACGCCGGATGCGGCTGGAACAGGATCCCGGGCTTGATGCGGATGTCATAGACGCTCTCGGCGATCTGCTCGCCCGGCGTGTCTGTGGGCAGCTGCCTGCCCGCCGCGTCGAAATAGGTCGGATGCACGATCTCGACGGCGGTCTTGGGCACCAGCACGAACGGCCGCTTGAGATAGTGGAAGCCGTAGAGCGGCTCGTAGATCTGGTACGTGAACGGGGTGTCGTTGCTCCAGTACGACGCCGTCGGATCCAGGTGGCGCGGCGAACTCTGGATGTTCGCGCTGAAGAGCGTGTTGGTCTCGGCGGCGTTGTGCGGCAGCGGGTTGTTGTCGCAACCCCCGAGACCGATCACCAGCGAGGCCGCCAATGCGCCGGCGACGCGGCGACGATTCCCGAGAAGGGACCGGATTCGCGTCGTCACGCTGCGCTTGGCCATCGTCGTGTCCCCTGACAGCGGGCGATGATACGAGCAGCCCTCGGGGCGGCGGGCACCGGGGTCGGCGCCTTCGTCAGCGGTGGCCCCACGCGACGAAGGCGTCTCGCCCCGACACCGCCAGCCGCACGCGGCTGCCGACCGGCAGGCACACCTTGGTCGGCACGTGGCCGAACGGCAGGCCGGTCAGCACCGGGACTCGGGTCGCGGCGCGGACGCGATCGACCGCGCTCCTGAGCGTGTATCCGCGGTCGTTGGGCGACTTCTTCCAGGCCGTGAACCGGCCGAGCACGATCGCCTTCTGCGCGTCGAGCACGCCGGCCTGCTGCAGCTGAAGCAGGCTGCGCTCGACGCGGTACGGATGCTCGTTCACGTCTTCGAGGAAGAGGATGCCACCGCGGATCTTCGGCAGGTGCGGCGTGCCGATGAGCGCGCACAGCACGCACAGGTTGCCGCCCCACAGCACGCCGCTCGCCTCGACGCCGTCGAAGCCCGCCTCGGTGCGAAAGCCGATCGCCTCCAGCGCGCCCGACATCGCTTCGGTGAAGCAGGCGACGGTGACGTCGTCGGTGCCGCCGGCGTCGTCGGCGCGACCGAAGTCGTCGATCGCCATCGGCCCCGCCCACGTCCCGCCGCCGGCGTGCGCGAGCAGGCCGAGCTGCAGCGCCGTGACGTCGCTGTGGCCGACCCAGCGCGTGCCGCGCTCGACGCTCTTCGCGATGCGCTTCCAGTCGACGGCGTCGAGCAGTCGCGTCACGCCGTAGCCGCCGCGCGCGGCCAGGGCCACGTCGGGCGCGGCGTCGGCGGTGCGGTGGATGGCGGCGAGGCGGGCTTCGTCGCTGCCGGCGAAGCGCTGCAGCCGGTTGCGGGCCGCATCGTCGACCTCGACGTCGAAGCCGAGCCGGCCCAGCCGCGAGACCGATCTCCGCAACGCCGTGCGGTCGCGGATCACGCCGGCCGGCGCATAGATGCGCAGCGAGGGCGTCGAGGCGTCGTCGGTCATCGCAGGAGACCGTCGTCGAGCTCGCTCGATTCACCGGTGGGAATGGCCGCGTCGTCGGCGTCGAGATCGGTGGCCGCTGCCCTGCGCCGCACGGGCTGCGTCTGCGGCGTCACGCGGCGGTTGCGATACTGTTCGCGCCGATCGACGAAGAATCGCCGCAGCATGTCGCCGCATTCGTCGCCGAGCACGCCGCCCTCGACCACCGTGTGGTGGTTCAGCGCGGGGGTGCCGAAGACGTCGATGACCGAACCGGCGCCGCCGCCCTTCGGATCGCTCGCGCCGAAGACGACCCGCCTGACCCGCGCGTGCAGCAGCGCCATCGCGCACATCGGGCACGGCTCGAGGGTGACGAACACCTCGCACTCCGGCAGCCGATAGTTGCCCATCAGCTGCGCCGCGTGTCTCAGGGCGACGATCTCGGCGTGCGCGGTCGGGTCGTGGTCGGTGATGGGCCGGTTGTAGCCGGTGGCGATCACCTGCGGGCCCTCGGGCCCCTGGCGGAAGACGACCGCGCCGACCGGCACCTCGCCGACCAGCGCGGCGTTGTGCGCCTGGTCGATCGCCAGCCGCATCTGCGCCGCGTCGCGGGAGCCCGCCATCAGCGATCCGCTTCGGCGTTGCGCTCGGCGCCCTGCCGCAGCGCCTCGGCGGTGCGGTCGCGCACATCGCGTTCGACGCCGGAGAGGCCGTTCGGTGCCGACGCCGCCGAGACCGCAACCGGCTCCGCGGGGCTCGGGCCGGCCTGGGCCCTCGCTGCCGCGGCCCGCGACGCCGCACCGACATCGGCGGCGCGCAACTGTCGCTGCGCCGAGTAGCCGACCGCGGCGAGCGCGATCACGATCGCCAGCAACCCGAACACCGCCCTCATCCTGACCTCCGTGCAGCGCGGCGAGTATCGCCGGCCTCATTCCCACTCGATCGTCGCCGGTGGCTTGCTGCTCACGTCGTAGACGACGCGGTTGATGCCGCGCACCTCGTTGATGATGCGGCTCGACACGCGCTTGAGCAGCGCGTGCGGCAGCTCGGCCCAGTCGGCGGTCATGAAGTCGCTGGTCTGCACGGCGCGCAGCGCGGTGACGTAGTCGTAGGTGCGGCCGTCGCCCATGACACCGACGCTCTTCACGGGAAGGAACACCGCGAAGGCCTGGCTGGTGAGCTCGTACCAGGTGCGGCCGCTGGCGGCATCGACCGTGCCGCGCAGCTCTTCGATGAAGATGGCGTCGACGCGGCGCAACAGCTCGGCGTACTCGCGCTTCACCTCGCCGAGGATGCGCACGCCGAGACCCGGACCCGGAAACGGATGGCGATAGACCATCTCCGGCGGCAGGCCGAGGGCGACGCCGAGCTCGCGAACCTCGTCCTTGAACAGCTCTCGCAGCGGCTCGAGCAACTTCAGGCCGAGCGTCTCGGGCAGGCCGCCGACGTTGTGGTGACTCTTGATCGTCACCGCCTTCTTGGTCTTCGCGCCGCCCGACTCGATCACGTCGGGGTAGATCGTTCCCTGCGCGAGCCACGTGGCCGACCTCAGCTTCGCCGCCTCGCGGGTGAACACCTCGACGAACTCGCGGCCGATGATCTTGCGCTTGTGCTCCGGGTCGGACACGCCGGCGAGGTGGCCGAGGAAGGCCTCGCTCGCGTCGACGTGGACGACCTTCACGTGCATCCGCTCGGCGAACGTCGCCATCACCTGTTCGGCCTCGCCGAGCCTGAGCAGGCCGTGGTCGACGAAGACGCACGTGAGGCGGTCGCCGATCGCCTGGTGCAGCAGCGCCGCGGCGACGCTCGAGTCGACCCCGCCCGACAGGCCGAGGATCACCTCGTCGTCGCCGACCTGCTCGCGGATCCTCGCAACCGCCTCGTCGATGTAGCTGCCCATCACCCAGTCGGGCACCGCACCGGCGATGTCGACGACGAAGCGGCGCAGCATCTCCGCGCCCCGCACCGTGTGCGTGACCTCCGGGTGGAACTGCACGCCGTACAGGCGACGCGCTTCGTCGGCCATGCCGGCGATCGGGCAACTCGGCGTCGACGCCATGAGCACGAAGCCGGGCGGAAGCGCCGTGACCTTGTCGCCGTGGCTCATCCACACCTTGAGCAGGCCGTGGCCATCGGCGGTCGTGAAGTCGGCCAGCCCGTCGAGCAACCTCGTGTGGCCGCGCGCCCGGACCTCCGCGTAGCCGAACTCGCGGTGCGTGCTCGCGTCGACCTCGCCGCCCTGCTGCACGGCCATGGCAAACATGCCGTAGCAGATGCCGAGCACCGGAACGCCGAGCTCGAACACCGCCTGCGGGGCTCGCAGGTCGTGCTCCTCGTAGGTCGAGGCGTGGCTGCCGGAGAGGATCACGGCCTTGGGCGCGAAGTCGCGCACGAAGGCGCCGCTCACGTCGTTCGGGTGGATCTCGCAGTAGACGTGCGCCTCGCGCACGCGACGCGCAATCAGCTGGGTGACCTGCGAGCCGAAGTCGAGGATGAGGATGCGGTCGTGCATGGGGGTGTGGCAGCGGCTGCGCGGCGGTCAGGCGGCGTCGGGCGTCGGGGCGAGCTCGACGCGTGACTGGGGCTTCCTGAAGTGGACGATCGCCACGACCAGCGCCGCGCCTTGCAGCAGCGCGCAGAAGAAGAAGGGCATGCCGATCCGCCAGTCGCCCTTGGGCAGATGCGACACGATGCCGAGCAGCGGGACGGCGAACACCGGTCCGAGCACCGCCATCAGGCTCTGCAGCCCCGACACCGCACCCATCGTCTTGCCCTGCGCCTGCTCGTCGGCGGCGCCGGAGACGATGCTCTGCAGCGATGCGGCGACCGTGAAGCCGAGCACGTTGCAACCGATGACGGCGAAGATCATCCAGCCTTCGGTCGCGAGCGCCCAGCCGAGATAGGCCAGCGTGGAGGACACCAGGCCGACGATCGCGAGGCGCTGCGGCCGCCAGCGCTTGAGCAGGCGCCCGAGCAGCACGCCCTGCACCAGAGCCGACATCGAACCCACGGCGAACAGCGACCAGCCGTTCTCCAACGGCCCCCATCCGAACTTGAAGGTCGTGTACAGCACCCAGCTCGTGTAAAGCACGAACTGCGAAAGCGCCGCGAGGGCGATCACCGCGAGCAGCGGACCGATGCCGTGCAGGCGGCCGAGCGAGGCGAGCGATCTCACGGGGTTCAGGGCCGTTGCCCAGTCGACCGGTCGCCGGCGTTCGACAGGAAGCGACTCGGGCAGCACGAACCACCCGTACACCAGGTTGACCATCGCCAGGCCCCCGGCGACGTAGAACGGCAGGTGCAGGTCGCGCGCGCCGAGGAGGCCGCCGATGACCGGGCCGAGGATGAAACCGATGCCGAACATCGCGCCGAGCTGGCCGAAGCGCCTGGCGCGATCCTCCTTCGCGGTGATGTCGGCGACATAGGCGTTGGCCACGGAGATGTTCGACTGCATCGCACCGCTGAACAGGCGCACGACGATCAGCACCCACAGTGCCGTCGCCAGCGCAGTCGTGAAGAAGCTCAGGCCGAGTGCGCAGAAGCCGACCAGCAGCACCGGGCGGCGCCCATGGCGGTCGGACAGCGCGCCGATCACCGGCGACGACACGAAGTTCGCGAAGCTGAACGACAGCGTCACCGCGCCGTACCACCACGCCTGCTCGGTCTGCGACGCCGTGAAGCTCCCAACCAGACCCGGCAGCACCGGCACGATGAGGCCGATCGCCATCATGTCGATCAGCACCGTGATCATGATGAACGGCATCGCCGCCGAGCGGCGGACAGCGGTTGGCTGAGGTGGCGCTGCGCTCAAAGGTCGGTCACTCGGCGCGGTAGTTCGGGGCTTCCTTGGTGATCTGCACGTCGTGGACGTGGCTCTCGCGGATGCCCGCCGCCGTGATCTCGACGAACTCGGCCTTTTCCTTCATCTCGGCGATCGAGGCGCAGCCGCAGTAGTGCATCGACGCGCGCAGGCCACCGGCCATCTGGAAGACGACGCCGACCACCGACCCCTTGTAGGGCACCTGGCCCTCGATGCCTTCGGGAACCAGCTTGGAGCTGCCCTCGCCGCCCGCGGTGCTCGCGTCGCCATCCTGGAAGTAGCGGTCGGCCGAGCCCTGCTGCATCGCGCCGATCGAGCCCATGCCGCGGTAGCTCTTGTAGGTGCGGCCCTGGTAGAGGATGACCTCGCCCGGCGCCTCCTCGGTGCCGGCGAAGGCGCCGCCCATCATCACCGTGTCGGCGCCCGCGGCGATCGCCTTGGCGAGGTCGCCCGAATAGCGCACGCCGCCGTCGGCGATCAGCGGCACGCCGCTGCCGGCGATCGCCCTGGCGACGGAGTCGATCGCCATGATCTGGGGCACGCCGACGCCGGTGACGATGCGGGTGGTGCAGATGGTGCCCGGGCCGATGCCGATCTTGACCGCGTTGGCGCCGGCCTCGACGTGCGCGAGCGCCGCCGACGCGGTGGCGACGTTGCCGGCGATGACATCGACATCGGGGAAGTTGCGCTTGACCCATCGCACGCGCTCGACGACGCCGGCGCTGTGGCCGTGCGAGGTGTCGACGACGATCGCGTCGACGCCGGCGCGCACCAGCAGCTCGGCGCGCTCCTCGGTGCCCTCGCCGACGCCGATCGCGGCGCCGACGCGCAGCTTGCCCTGGGCGTCGCGGGCCGCGCTGGGGAAGGTGGTCTGCTTGGTGATGTCCTTGACGGTCATCAGGCCGCGCAGCTCGAAGGCGTCGTTGACGACGACGACGCGCTCGAGCTTCATGCGGTGCATGAGCGCCTTGCCCTCGGCGAGCGAGGCGCCTTCGCGCACCGTGGCGAGCTTGTCGCGCGGGGTCATGATCTCGCGCACCGGCAGGTCGAGGCGATCCTCGAAGCGCAGGTCGCGGTTGGTGACGATGCCGACGACCTTCTGGCCCTCGACAACCGGAAAGCCCGAGACGCCGCGCGATTTCGACAGCTCGATCACGTCGCGCACCGTCATGTCGGGAGATACGGTGAACGGGTCGCGCAGCACGCCGGATTCGTAGCGCTTGACTTTCGCCACCTCCGCCGCCTGCTGACTGGCGGTCAGGTTCTTGTGGACGATGCCGATGCCGCCTTCCTGCGCCAGCGCGATCGCCAGGCGGGCTTCGGTGACGGTGTCCATGGCCGCAGAGACCAGCGGCAGGTTCAGGCGGATGTTTCTCGACAGCGACGTGGCCAGGCTGGTGTCGCGCGGAAGGACCGAGGAGAACGCGGGTACCAGCAGGACGTCGTCGAACGTCAGCGCTTTGCCCAGAAGGCGCATGGGAATGCTCCGGACACAAAAGAGAATTATACGGAGGGGTGCCACAAACTCCCGGTTCCGTGCCCCTCGCGAGCAGCCGTCCGGAGGCGCGCCGCTACACTCGCCGCGACTTCCTCTGCGCATCCGACGCCCATGTCGAAACCGAGTGCCCATCGCCTGATCGCTGTGCTTGTGTGCGCCCTCCTCGGCGCCTTCGCGACATCCGCCGACGCACAGTGGAAGTGGAAGGACAAGACCGGGCGCGTCCAGTACAGCGATCTGCCGCCGCCGCTGGGCACGCCTGAAACCGACATCCTCTTCCGCCCCGGGTCGCGCAGCAGCGTCGCGGCGCGCACGACCACTGCGCCGCTGCCGGCCGCGTCGATTGCAAGCGGGGTGTCGCCGTCGGCGTCCGGCGCGCTCGCACCGAAAACGGTCGACCCGGAACTCGAAGCGCGCCTGAAGAAGGCCGAGGCCGAGCAGGCGGCCAAGGTCAAGGCCGAGCAGGAGAAGGTCGCCGCGTCCAAGGCGGAGAACTGCAAGCGGGCGCGCGACAACAAGCGCACATTCGACAGCGGGCAGCGGATCGCCCGGGTCAACGAGAAGGGCGAGCGCGAATTCCTCGACGACCAGCAGCGCGCCGCCGAGGTCAAGCGAACGGGTGACGTGATCGCCGCCGACTGCAAGTAATGTCGGCGCGGCGCCGCCTCCGCGCTCCCCGAGCGGCACGCTTTCCCGCCGTCGCCCGCAGACGCCGCGCTTCCTTCGGATCGACCGCCAGCGGCCGATACAACTCGACGCGGTCACCGTCGACGAGCGGCGTGTCGACCGTCGCCGCCTTGCCCCAGACGCCGATCGCCTCGTCGGCCGGGAACGCGCCGCCGAGCTGCAGATCGACGACGCCGCTCGCCCGGATCGCGTCGGCGACGGTCGAGGCAGCGGGCAGTTCGGCCGCGACCTCGCTGGCCTCGCCCTCTCGCGGCGAGCACGCGACAGCGACCCGGATCGTCGATTCCTCAGCGCGGCCCATGCACCTGCTCGGCCCTGCGCACGAACGCATCGACGAAGGTGTCGGCGATGTGGTCGAAGACGGGGCTGATCGCCGCCTCGAGCACGGCGTTGGCAAACCCGTAGCGCAGCTCGAAGCCGATCCGGCACGCAGTCGGCGCCGCGCCCGCGTCCGCACCGGGAACGGCGATCGGGCCGAACTCCCACTGACCGTCGAGGGTGGAGAACGGGCCGTCGACCAGGCCGATGTGCACCGACGTGTCGGGCACGTGGACGTTGCGCGTGGTGAAGGTGTGGCGCAGGCCACCGTAGGCGAGGTGCAGCCGTGCCGTCAGGCCGCTCTCGTCGCGCGTGAGCACCTCCGCCTTCGCGCACCATGGGAGAAACTGCGGGTACGACTCCACGTCGACGACGAGCGAGTAGATCTCGTGCGACGAGTACCAGAGCAATACCGACTTGTCGACCTGCTTCATAGAATCGAGCCCATTCTAGGAATCGACGCCGCCGCGTCCTTTCACCTCCCGTCCCGCCCACGCCCACATGTCGATCGCCGAGAACCGCCGCGCCCGTTTCGACTACCACATCGACGAGCGACACGAGGCCGGCGTGGTCCTCGAGGGCTGGGAGATCAAGGCGATTCGCGCCGGGCAGGTCCAGCTGACCGATGGCTACGTCGTCATCCGCGCCGGTGAGCTCTACCTGATCGGTTGCCGGATCGACGCGCTGCGAAGCGCCTCGACCCACGTTCGGCCCGAGGCCGACCGGACGAAGAAGCTGCTGATGAAGAAGGCCGAGATTCGTCGCCTCATCGGCAAGGTCGAGCAGAAGGGCTACACGCTCGTGCCGCTCGACCTGCACTACAAAGGCGGGTTGGTGAAGGCCGAGATCGCGCTGGCCAAGGGCAAGGCCGAGCACGACAAGCGCGAGACCGAGAAGAAGCGCGACTGGGAGCGCGAGAAGGGCCGCATGATGCGGCACAAGGGGCGCGCGCCGCGCCCAGCGCCCTGAAGGCCGTCCGAACATGACGACACGCGAGCCCGACACCCTTCCCGGACCGCGCGGCGTGCCGCTGCTCGGCATCCTGCCGCAGATCGACAAGCCGCACTTCCACGCCCAGGTCGAGCGCTGGGCTCGCGAGTTCGGCTCGGTGTTCGCGTTCCGCATGGGGCGCACGCGGCTGGTCGTGTTCGCCGAGGCCGACGCGATGCAGGCCATCCTGCGCGATCGGCCCGAGGGCTTCCGCCGAACGCCGCGGCTGGCGTCGATCAGCCGCGAGCTCGGCCTGGTCGCTGGCGTCTTCGGGGCCGAGGGCGAGGCATGGAAGCGGCAGCGCAAGATGGTGATGGCCGGCTTCGACCCGCGCCACCTGCGCGCCTACTTCCCCAAGCTCGTCGTCGTCGCCGGCCGGCTCGACCGTCGCTGGCGCGACGCCGCCCGGGCTGGCCGTGACATCGACCTGCAGCCCGACCTGATGCGCTTCACCGTCGACGCCATCTCGGGCCTGGCCTTCGGCGCCGACATCGACACGCTGAGCTCCGACGACGACGTCATCCAGCGTCACCTCGACACCATCTTCCCGGCGTTGTTTCGCCGCCTGCTGTCGCCCTTGCCGACGTGGCGGTGGTGGAGGTCGGCTGCCGACCGCGCGGTCGAGCGCAGCGTCGTCGCCGTCAACACCGCGATCGCCGAGTTTGTCGCGACGGCGCGGCAGCGGCTCGCCGACGATCCGTCGCGCCGCGAGCGCCCGCACAACCTGCTCGAGGCGATGGTCGTCGCGGCCGACGACGAAGGGTCGGGCATCGACGACAAGGACATCAGCGGCAACGTCATGACGATGCTGCTGGCGGGCGAGGACACGACGGCGCACACGCTCGCCTGGGCGATCGACTTCCTGCACCGGCACCCCGACGCGCTGGCCCGTGCCCGCACCGAGGTCGACAGCGTGCTCGGCGCGCGCGACGACTGGACGCCCGAACGCTTCGCGCAACTCCGCTGGCTCGACGCCTGTGCGCAGGAGACGATGCGGCTCAAGCCCGTTGCGCCGTCGATCACGCTGCAGGCGCTGCGCGACACGGTCGTCGGCGACGTGCGGCTACCCAAAGGCACGATCGTCTGGGCGGCGATGCGCAGCCCGGGGCTGGAGGAGCGCCACTTCGCCGATGCGGCTGCGTTTCGTCCGCAGCGCTGGCTCGACGGTGACGAAGGCGTCGCGCCGCCGCCGGGCGCGCTCTCGGTCAACCGCACGGTGATGCCGTTCGGCGCCGGGCCGCGCGTCTGCCCCGGGCGTCACCTGGCGCTGCTGGAGATCAAGATGGCGCTCGCGGTGCTGCTCGGCGGATTCGAGATCGCATCGCTCACGACGGCGGGCGGCGGCGAGCCCGACGAGCGGCTCTCATTCACGATGGCACCCGAGCCGCTGACGATGCGACTCCGCGAGCGCAGCGCTCAACCCATCGCCGAAGCGAGCGCCTGATCGAGATCGCCGATCAGGTCGGCGGCCGCCTCGAGGCCGATCGAGAAGCGGACGAGCGCGCCGCCCCACGCCGGCTTGGCGCGAATCGCCTTCAGGTCGTATGGCACCGCGAGGCTGACCGGACCGGCCCACGAATAGCCGATGCCGAAAAGCTTCAGCGAGTCGACAAAGGCATCGACGCGCTCGCTGGCGATGTCGTCGCGAAACACCACCGAAAAAAGACCCGCGGCCTGCGTGCACAGTGAAGCCCAGTGCGCGTGGCCCGGTGACGAAGGCAGCGCGGGGTGCAACACCGCGGCGATCTCCGGGCGTTCGGCGCACCAGGCGGCGAGCGCGCGGCCGGTCGCGTCCTGCGACGCGTAGCGCAGCGGCAGGCTCGGCAAGGCGCGCAGGACGCCCTCGCAGTCGTTGCCGCCGACGCCCCAGCCCATGCGCATGTGCGTCGCCTTGATGCGCTGGTGGAGCGCGGCGTCGCGGGTGGTCACCGAGCCCATGAGCACGTCGCCGCCGCCGGACGGGTACTTGGTCAGCGCCTGCACGGAAACATCGACAGCCACGCGATCGGCACCGAGTGCGAACGGAGCGAACGCGAGGCCGGCGCCCCAGGTGTTGTCGAGCGCGACCACGGCCGAGCCGGTGCTGCGCGCCGCCTGCACGATGCCGAGCACGTCGGGGAACTCCATCGTCACCGAGCCCGGCGGCTCGATCCAGACGAGCTTCGTCGCCGTCGTGATCGCGGCCGCGAGCTGCGCCGGGTCCATCGGGTCGTAGAGCCGGTGCGACACGCCCCAGTGCGCCAGTTCCTGGCGGGCGAACTCGCGGTTCGGTCCGTAGACGTTGTCGGGGATGAGGACCTCGTCGCCCGCGCTCAGCAACGTCGCGTCGACGAGGACGATCGCGGCCAGGCCGCTCGGCACGAGCAGGCAGTCGGTTCCGCCTTCGAGCGTGGCGATGCGCGCCTCGAGCGTGAACGTCGTCGGCGTGCCGTGCAGGCCGTACGTGTAGCCGGCCTTCTCCTTCCAGTTGCGGGCCCGCATGGCGGCGACGTCCGCGAACAGCACGGTCGACGCCTTGTGCACCGGCGGCTGCATCGCGCCGAAGCCCGCCGGTGGCTCGTACGGATGGTGGATGAGATCGGTGGAGGTGGCGCGGCTGGAAGCGGTCATGTCGAACCCGTCAGATCGGCAGGGCCACGAGGTCGTGCCCGTCGGCGGCGACGATGCGCGCCTTCGTGAACTCGCCGGCGCGGATCGTCTTGGACGCCTTCTCCGGCGACAGCAGGCGGACCCGGCCATCGATCTCCGGTGCGTCTGCGTAGGTGCGGCCCCAGCCGCCCTTGCGGCCGAGCGCGGAGGCGCTGTCGACGAGCACCTGCATCGTCGCGCCGATGCGCTGGCGCAGCTTGTCGACCGACACCTGCTCCGCGACGGCCATGAAACGGGCGCGCCGCTCCTCGCGCAGCTCGGCCGGCACCATGCCCGGGATCGCGTTGGCGACCGCGCCGTCCACCGGCGAGTACGCGAAGCAGCCGGCGCGGTCGATGCGCGCTTCGCGGACGAACTCGAGCAGGGCCTCGAACTCGCTCTCGGTCTCGCCCGGAAAGCCGGCGATGAAGGTGCTGCGAACGACCAGCGGCGGACAGAGCTCGCGCCAGCGCGCGAGCCGTTCGAGGTTGCGCTCGCCGCTGGCGGGCCGCTTCATGCGGCGCAGGACGTCTGGGTGGGCGTGCTGGAACGGGACGTCGAGGTAGGGAAGGATCGCGCCGGTGGCCATCAGCGGCAGCACGTGGTCGACGTGCGGGTACGGGTAGACGTAGTGCAGCCGGACCCAGGCGCCGAACGGCGCGGCGATCGCCGCGAGCTGGTCGCACAGCGCCGCGAACTGCGTCTTCACCGGGCGGCCGTCCCAGAAACCGGTGCGGTACTTCGTGTCGACACCGTAGGCGCTCGTGTCCTGGCTGATGACGAGCAGCTCCTTCACCCCGGACTCGAACAGCGCGCGCGCTTCGTTGAGCACGTCGCCGATCGGCCGCGACACGAGATCGCCGCGCAGGCTCGGGATGATGCAGAAGGTGCAGCGGTGGTTGCAGCCCTCGCTGATCTTGAGGTAGGCGTAGTGCTTCGGCGTCAGCTTCACGCCAAGCTTCGGGACGAGGTCGACGAACGGGTCGTGCGGCTTCGGCAGGTGCGTGTGCACGGCCTCCATCACCTCGTCGGTGGCGTGCGGACCCGTCACCGCGAGCACCGAGGGATGGCGCTGCATCACCAGGTTGCCGCCGCCCTCCCCCGGCTTGGCGCCGAGACAGCCGGTGACGACGACCTTGCCGTTGACCGCGAGCGCTTCGCCGATGGCGTCGAGGCTCTCGTGAACGGCATCGTCGATGAAGCCGCACGTGTTGACGATGACGAGGTCGGCGCCTTCGAGGCGCTTCGACGTCGTGTAGCCCTCGGCGCTCAGCCGGGTGAGGATGAGCTCGGAGTCGGTCAGCGCCTTCGGGCAGCCGAGTGAGACGAAGCCGATCGTGGGTGTGGGAGTGCGGGGTGCGGGCCGGTCGATCGTTTCCTCGGTCATGGGCGATTTTCGCCCATCCGGCCCGGCCCGCGTCGCTCAGCGTTTCTGGAATGCGTGCGACGCCACCCAGTCGGCCACGCCCTTGCCGAGCGCCTGGCCTCCGTCATCGCGGTGCGGAAGTGCATGCCGCCTGCGATCCGGGCGACCACCACCTCGTCGAGAAGGGGATCCGTCGTCGTGAAGTGGTGCGTGCTGGCGGTGACGTTGCTGGTGAAGCCGAAGCTGACGTCGTCGGTGCCGTAGTAGAGCCGCAGGATCTCGGCCATGGCACCGGAGGCGCAGCCGTGCGCGGCCGGGTACTCGGGGTGGTTGGGGGTCGGCACGACCGGCGTCCGGGCCGGGTCGGCCGTGGTGACGTCGTTGCCGTCGCCGTCCAGGTTGATGGCGCTGCCGGGCCGCCAGGCGAGGTAGACGCACTTCGAGTCGAAGCACGTGTCGACGGCGTCGGCGTGGGCCACCCACAGCATCGCCAGCAGCCGTGCCTGGTCGACGAACGGTGCGTTGGTGGTGGCGAACACCCGCAGGTTGCGCGACCAGAACAGCGGTGGCGGCTCGGTGTGGAAACGAGCGATCTCCGTCTGCGCGGCCGTGCGGGTCGTGCTCGTCGCCGCGCCGAGGGCCTTGGTCTCGTCGATCGCTTGCCGAAGAAGCGACGAAGCCGGCTAGGCGAACGCGGCGGCGCCAGGACTCCAGGCGGCTGGTCAGCGCTTGCGCGCCGGCTTGGCTTTGCGGGCCGTGGCCGTGGCCGCCGGCTCCGTCTTCGGCGCGGTCGGCGGGATCGTCGGCACCAGCCCGGGAAAGATCGTCCCCGTCTGGCGCGCCATCTGCTCCTGCATCTGCAGGAAGACATCTCGCGACTGGTCGAGGTAGCTGGCCATCAGGTTCTGCACCACCGGCGCCTGCCCGCGCAGGTACTGCGACCAGAGGTCCGAATCGACCGAGCGGCCGTGCGCGCCACCGACCCCGGCTCCGTACAGCCCCTTGGTCTGTTCCGCCACCCGCCCCTGGATGTCGGTGAAGGTCTGCAGGTTCTTCTCGAGGTACGAGCCCATCATGCCCTGCATGGCGTGGCCGTAGAAGCGGATGATCTGCGACAGCATCGTCGTCGAGAACATGGGCACGCCGCCGGTCTCCTCCTCGAGGATGATCTGCAGCAGGATCGAACGCGTCAGGTCCTCGCCGGACTTCGCTTCGCGAACCTCGAAGGCCGTTCCTTCGAGGACCATCCTCTTCACCTCTGCCAGCGTCACGTAGCGCGAGACGACGGTGTCGTACAGGCGCCGGTTCGGGTACTTCTTGAGGATCCGCAGGCCCGGTGCTGCTGCAGGCTTCGGGGCGGCCGCGCGGCGGGTCGGGGTCATGGAGGTGCGATAGGCGACGAGCCTGAAAATTGTAGGAGGCGACCTCCGGCAGGCGCGGAGGGTTTCCCCTCGCGGCGACCCGCCCGCCGCCACTTCACTGTCGCTTGGCGACGAGCGTGAGGATGTCGTAGCTCGCGACGACCTCATCGTTCTGGTTCGTCACCTCGACGTCCCACGCGACGACGCCCTGGCCGCGGTCCTGCGCATCCTTCCTCATGCGGTCGATCCTGCGCTTGCAGGTCAGCCGTGCCCGGATCGTGTCGCCGATCGCGACGGGCTTCGTGAAGCGCAGCGTGTCGAGCCCGTAATTGGCGAGGACCGGCCCGGGGGCCGGCGAGACGAACAGGCCGGCCGCAGCCGACAGCACGAAATAGCCGTGGGCGATGCGCTGGCCGAACGCCGATTCCTTCGCTGCGATCGCGTCGAAGTGCATGTAGAAGTAGTCGCCGGAGATGCCGCCGAAGGCGACGATGTCGGCCTCGCTCACCGTGCGCCGGTGCGTCAGCAGCGAATCGCCGACGGCGATCTCCTCGAAGTGCTTGCGAAACGGGTGCACGTCGGATTCCGTCACGCGCGCGCCTCGCACGTACTCGCCGGTGATGGCCGTGAGCATCGACGGCGACCCCTGCACCGCCGCGCGCTGCAGGTAGTGCTTGACGGCGCGGATGCCGCCGAGCTCTTCGCCGCCCCCGGCGCGCCCCGGCCCGCCATGCTTGAGCATCGGCAGCGGCGAGCCGTGGCCCGTCGACTCGGCCGCTGCGTCGCGGTCGAGGACGAGCAGGCGCCCGTGCCACGCGGCCAGCTGCGGAATCGCCTTCGCCGCGACCTTCTCGTCGCGCGTGACGAGCGTCGCGACGAGGCTGCCTCGGCCACGCGCCGCGAGCGCAAGCGCTTCGTCGAAGTCGCCATAGGGCATCAGCGTCGACACCGGGCCGAACGCCTCGACGTCGTGGACGGCGTCGTTGGCCATGCCGTCGCGGCACAGCAGCAGCGTCGGCGCGAAGAAGGCGCCGTCGGCGACGCCCTCGCCGAGCGGGGCGAAGCTCTCGTCGCGGCCGTAGACGATCTCGTTGCCGCGCGCCAGCTTCTCGACCTGTGCGCCGACGTCGCGCTGCTGCGCCTTCGAAGCGAGCGCGCCCATCTTCACGCCGTCGAGCGCCGGATCGCCGAGGACGACGCGTCCGAGCCGGTCGCGCAACCGCCCGGCAACCGCGTCGAGATGCCGCGCCGGCACGATCGCGCGCCGGATCGCGGTGCATTTCTGCCCGGCCTTGACCGTCATCTCGCGCGCCACTTCCTTGACGAAGAGGTCGAACTCCTCGTCGTCGGGCTGCACATCGGGGCCCAGGATGGCCGCGTTGAGCGAGTCGGCCTCGGCGTTGAAGGGCACCGAGCGGGCCAGCAGGTTGGCGTTGCCGCGCAGCTTCATCGCCGTGTCGGCGGAGCCGGTGAAGGTGACCATGTCGGCGCCGTCGAGCCGGTCGAGCAGGTCGCCGGTGGAACCGATGACGAGCTGCAGCGCGCCCTCCGGCACGATCCCCGATTCGACGACGAGCCGCACCATCGCTTCGGTGAGGTAGCTCGTCGACGTCGCCGGCTTGGCGATGCACGGCATGCCGGCGAGAAAGCTCGGCGCGAACTTCTCGAGCAGCCCCCACACCGGGAAGTTGAAGGCGTTGATGTGCACCGCGACGCCGCCTCGCGGAACGAGGATGTGCGTGCCGGCGAACTGGCCCTTCTTGCCGAGCGGTATCGCCGGGCCCTCGTGGACGACGTTGCCCGACGGCAGCTCGTTGCTGCCCATCGACGCATAGGCGAAGAGCGTTCCGCTGCCGCCCTCGATGTCGACCCAGCCGTCGCTGCGCGTCGCTCCGGTGTGGCGCGAGATCGCGTAGAGCGATTCCTTGCGCTCGTTGAGGTAGGCGGCGAGTGCCTTGAGCCGCGCCGCGCGCTGCTGGAAGTCGAGCGTGAGGAGCGCGCGCGAGCCGGCGCGGCGGGCGTGGTCGAGCGCCTCGGCGAAGTCGATCGTGTCGGCATGCGTGTGCGAGATGGTCGTGCCGTCGATCGCGCTCGCCAGCGCGGCGCCCGCCTTCTCGCCGAGCCAGCGGCCGGCGATGTAGCTCTGCAGGACAGGCGCGCCGACCTCGCTGCGGGCGTTCAAGGCTGGTACACCCACGTGCCGTTCTCGATCTTCACCATCACGCGGGCGCGCTGGTCCAGACCGAGGTGGTCGGTAGGCGACATGTTGAAGATGCCGTGCGCGCCGTGCACTTCCCTGGCCGACTCCAGCGCATCGCGCAGGGCGACGCGAAACTCGACCGTGCCGGGCTGCGCCTTCTTCAGCGCCTGCGCCGCGGCGACGGCCATCAGCCGGCCGGCATCCCATGCGTGGGCGCCGAAGTTCGACACCGACCCCTTGCCGTACCTGGCCTCGTACTTGTTGACGTACTCCAGCGCGCTCGCCTTCACCGGGTTGCTGTTGGGCAGCTGCGCCGCGACGAGCACCGGGCCTGAAGGCAGCAGCGTGCCGTCGACGTCCTTGCCGCCGACGCGCAGGAAGTCGTTGTTTGCGATGCCGTGCGTCTGGTAGTACATCCCCGCGTAGCCGCGCTCCTTCAGCGTGCGCTCCGGCAGCACCGCAGGCGTTCCGGAAGCGGCAACGAGGATCGCATCCGGCTTGGCGGCGATGAGCTTGAGCACCTGCCCGGTGACCGACGTGTCGGTGCGCGCATAGCGCTCATTGGCGACGATGGTCAGCCCCTTGAGCGGCGCGACCTTCGAGAACTCGCGGAACCACCCCTCGCCGTAGGCGTCGGCGAAGCCGATGAAGCCGACCGTCTTCGCCCCCTTCTCGGCCATGCTCGTGGCGACGGCGAGCGACATCATGATGTCGTTCTGCGGCGTCTTGAAGATCCAGCGGCGCTTGTCGTCGACCGGCTCGACGATGGCTGCCGATGCGGCCATCGAGATCATCGGCGTCTTCGATTCGGCGGCGACGTCGATCATCGCCAGCGAGTTGGGCGTCGTCGACGAGCCGAGGATCACGTCGACCTTGTACTCGCTGACGAAGCGGCGTGCGTTCGCGCCGGCGGTCGAGCTGTCGCTCGCGTCGTCGAGGACGATGTAGTTCACCTTCTGGCCGCCGATCGACTGCGGCATCAGGGCGATGGTGTTCTTCTCGGGGATGCCGAGCGACGCGGCGGGGCCGGTCGCCGAAACGGTGACGCCGACGGTGATGTCGGCGAGCGCCGTGGTCGCGGCCAGTGCGAGGGCGGCTGCGGCCGCGACTCGGCCGATGGTGATGCGCAGGTCAGGCATGGGTTGACTCCTGTTGGTGGTGGGGGGGTGAACGGTCGGCGGCCCGGCGCGGCGTGCGCACGGCGGCGAGGCCGCCGACGAACAGGTCGGCGACGACCGGGGCGAGGTCGGCGTGGCTCCACACGCCCTTGGGCGAGAGCCACGTGAACATCCAGTTCATCATGCCGAACAGCAGCATCGTCAACGGCTTGTCGAGGCCGTCTCGGCGCAGTTCGGGGCGGGCCGCGGTGACCGCATCGGCGAATGCCGCCACGACCCGACGCTCGCCGTCGAGGACGCGCCTGCGGTCGGCGGCCGGAAGGAACCTGACGTCCTCGGTGAGCACGCGGTGCTCGGCCTGCGCGTTCGCGTAGGCCTGCAGGAATGCGGCGATGAGACGGCGCAGTCGTGCCTCCGGTGCGAGCGCTTCGCGCGCTGCGTCGAGCGACACCTCGTCGACGAGTGCTTCGAGGCGGGCGATGTGCGCGGCGGCGATCTCGGCGAGCAGCTGTTGCTTGTCGGCGACGTAGTGGTAGAGCGAGGGCTTCGAGACGCCGCAGGCGAGCGCGACCTCGTTCATCGAGGTCGCGGTGTAGCCCTGCCGCGCGAACAGCCGCGCTGCGCGGGCGAGGATCTGCTCTCGCGTGGCGTCGTAGTCGCGGGCTCGGCCTCGGGGCATCAGCGTGGGGTCAGCGGTCGTCGAACGAGAGCACCACCCGTTCGGTGAGCGGATGCGACTGGCAGGTGAGGACGAAGCCGGCCTCGACCTCGTGCTTCTCGAGCGCAAAGTTGCGCGCCATCCGCACCTCGCCTTCGAGCAGCCTGGCGCGGCAGGTGCAGCACACACCGGACTTGCACGAGAACGGCACCTCGAGGCCGGCGGCCGCTGCCGCGTCGAGCACGTTGCCCTGTTCGGCGTGGAAGGCGATGTCGCGCTTCACGCCGTCGCGGATGATGGTGATCGTGGCGTCGGCAGCGTCGCCTTCGCGCGGCGTCGTCTCGCGAGCGACCGCCGCGGCATCCGGAACGCCGAAACGCTCGACGTGGATGCGCTCGGCGGGCAGGCCGGCGTCCCGCAGCGCCGCTTCGGCCTCGTCGTTCATGCCCCAGGGGCCGCAGACGAAGGCGTGGTCGATGTCGTCGGCGTCGATGAGCGTGGCGAAGAAGGTGCCGAGCTTGGCGCGGTCGAGTCTTCCCGTGTAGAGGTCGAGGTCGGTCGCCTCCTGCGAGAACACGAGGTGGAGCGTGAGACGCGAGAGATAGCGGTTCTTCAGGTCCTCGAGTTCCTCGACGAACATCGTCGAGCGGAGCTTCCGGTTGGCGTAGACAAGGGTGAAGCGCGAGTCGGGTTCGGCGGCGAGCACGGTCTTCAGGATCGACAGGATCGGCGTGATCCCGCTGCCGCCGGCGATGCCGAGGTAGTGGCGCCGCTCGGCGGCATCGAGCGGCACGAAGAAGCGACCCTCGGGTGCCATCACCTGCAGCGCGTCGCCGGGCTTGAGCTGCTCGCAGATCCACGTGGAGAAGCGGCCGCCCGGTACCTTGCGAACGCCGACTCGGAGCTCGCCGTCGTCGACGCCGGCGCAGATCGAGTACGAGCGGCGCTCGTCGCTGCCCGCGATGGTGTTTCGCAGCGTCAGGTGCTGGCCCTGCGTGAAGCGGAACGCGTCGGCCAGTTCGGCGGGCACGGCGAACGACACGACGACGGCCTCGTCGGTCTCGGGTCGCACGCTCGCGACCGTGAGTGGATGGAAGTGCAGGGAAGTCATGGACAGCCTGGCGCCGGGCCGCTCCCAAGCCCGGCTGCGCCCCATGGGCCATGAATAGGACCATACGGTCCCTTGGGGGCAGCGCAGCGCCGCAGGCGCAAGCGTGGGGGCTTCATATCGGCTTGAAATGTTCGAAAGGTTCGCGGCAGGCGCGGCAACGCCACAGCGCCTTGCACGCAGTGGAGCCGAACGCCGAGATGCGCTCGGTGTTCTTGCTGTCGCAGCGGGGGCAGGCGAGCGCCTCGACCGGGCGACGGACGAGCCGGATCGGCACGGCGCCGTCCATCGACTGGACCGGCCCGGGCGGCGCGATGCCGTATTCGCGCAGGGCGCGGCGGCCTTTCGCGCTCATCCAGTCGGTCGTCCAGGCCGGCGCTCGCTGCAGCCGCATCCGCACCGGTCCGAGCCCCGCGGCCTCGATCGCCTCGACGATGCGCTGCTCGATCACCTCGGTGGCGGGGCAGCCGGAGTACGTCGGGGTGACGACGACCTCGATCGCGTCGCCCTGCTCGGTCACCTCGCGGACGATGCCCAGGTCGCAGACGGAGACGACCGGCACTTCGGGGTCGAGCACCGTGTCGAGCACCGCCCAGGCACGCTCGATGCGTGTCGCGGCGATCGTGGCGTCGGCGAAGGTCACCACGTGCCGCCGGGAAACGCGCGCTGCACGTGCTGCATCTCCGCGAGGATGTAGCCGAGGTGCTCGCTGTGCCGGCCGGCCTTGCCGGTGCTGCGGAAGGCCCGGTCGGCAGGGGCGGTCAGGCCGGCGTCGGCGAAGACGGCGTCGACCTCGCTGCGCCAGTCGACCGCGAGGTCGGCCCAGCGGGGCCCGAGGTCGGCGGCTTCGGCGGCGGCGTCGATCGTGTCGCTCTCGAAGAGCTCGGCCATGTACGGCCAGAGCTGGTCGACCGCGGCCTTCATGCGCGATGCCGACTCGGCCGTGCCGTCGCCCAGGCGGACGACCCAGTCGGCGGCGTGTTCCTGGTGGTAGCGCGCCTCCTTCAGCGCCTTGCCGGCGATGCCGGCGAGCTCGGCATCGCTCGATCTTTCGAGCTTCGTCCACAGCAGCTTGAGAAAGGTCGCCATCGCGAAGTTGCGCAGCATCGTCGCCGCGAAGTCGCCACGCGGCAGCTCGACCAGGGTGACGTTGCGGAAGTCGCGCTCGTCGCGCAGGAAGGCCAGGTCGTCCTCGCTGTGCTCGTGCCCGCCCCGCTCCGCCTCGAGCCGGCCGGCACGCGTCAGCACTGCACGCGCCTGGCCGACGAGGTCGAGCGCCGTGTTCGACAGCGCGATGTCTTCCTCGAGCGTCGGCGCGCGGCCGCTCCATTCAGCCAGCCGCTGCGCCATGACGAGGCAGCTGTCGCCGATGCGCAGGAGGTACTGGACGCCGGAGTCGTCCGACGCCGCGATCGAGCCGCTGGTCGTCATTCGAGCCTGCATCACATGTGGTCGAGCGCCTTCGGCAGCTCGTAGAACGTCGGGTGCCGGTAGACCTTGTCGGCCATCGGATCGAAGTACATCGCCTTGTCCCCGGGGTCGCTCGCCGTGATCTGGTCCGATCGCACCACCCACACGCTCGTCCCTTCCTGGCGCCGCGTGTAGACGTCGCGCGCGAGCTGGATCGCCATCGGCGCGTCGGCCGCGTGCAGGCTGCCGCAGTGCTTGTGGTCGAGCCCGGCCTTGCTGCGGACGAACACCTCGAACAGGGGCCATTCGTTCTTCCTGGCCGGCTGGCCGATCGGCTCGGCCGGCGGGCCGGGGATGGTTCCGGGCACGACCGCAGGGCTCATTGGAGAACCTCCGTGCGGCGCCCTGCGGTGCGAGCTCGCTTCGGAGCGGCCGTGCGGGGGCTCATGCCGCCTCCTTCAACGCCGCCATCTCCTGCTTCGCCGCGTGCGCCAGCGCCGCCTCGCGTACCCACTCGCCGTCGTCCCACGCCTGCACCCGCGCGCCCAGGCGTTCGCGGTTGCACGGTCCCTCGCCGCCGACGACCTGCCAGAACTCCTGCCAGTCGATCGTGCCGAAGTCCCAGTGGCCGGCCGACTCGTCCCAGCGCAGATCCGGGTCCGGCAGCGAGACGCCGAGGATCTTCGCCTGCTCGACGGTCGCGTCGACGAACTTCTGGCGCAGGTCGTCGTTGGTGATGCGCTTGATGCCCCAGCGCATCGACTGCTCCGAGTTCGGCGACTCGCTGTCGGGCGGGCCGAACATCATCAGGCTCGGCCACCACCAGCGGTCGACCGAGTCCCGCACCATCGCCTTCTGCGCGTCGGTGCCGTGCGTCATCATCGTCAGCAGCGACTCGAAACCCTGCCGCTGGTGGAACGACTCTTCGCGACAGATGCGCACCATCGCCCGCGCATACGGCGCGTATGAACAGCGGCACAGCGGCACCTGGTTCATGATCGCCGCGCCGTCGACGAGCCAGCCGATCGTGCCCATGTCGGCCCAGCTCAGCGTCGGGTAGTTGAAGATCGAGCTGTACTTGGCCTTGCCGGAGTGCAGCGCGTCGTAGAGCTGATCGCGCGAGGTGCCGAGCGTCTCGGCGGCGGCATAGAGATACAGCCCGTGGCCGGCCTCGTCCTGCACCTTGGCGAGCAGGATCGCCTTGCGCTTCAAGGTCGGCGCACGCGTGATCCAGTTGCCCTCGGGCAACATGCCGACGATTTCCGAGTGCGCGTGCTGGCTGATCTGGCGCACCAGTGTCTTGCGGTAGTTCTCCGGCATCCAGTCCTTGGCCTCGATGAACTCGCCGGCGTCGATGCGTTCGTCGAAGCGCGACTGCAGTGCCGCCTCCTCGAGGGAGCGAGCGGCCTTCGGAGCATCGTCACGGTCCTTGCCCATCGTGTCCATCGATTGCGTGTACATGGCGCAGTTCTCCTAGCGCTTGCGGTTGTCGATCACGCGCCGGGCCTTGCCGACGAGCGTGCGCTCGATGCTGTCGGGCAGGCCGACGTCGACCGTCGTGGTGATGCCGATCAGGGTCTTGATGCGACCGGCGAGCTCGCGGGCGATCGCGCTGCGGTCGTTGCCGGCATGCGCCGGCGCGACCTCGCAGACGACGCGCACGTCGTCGAGCCGGCCTTCGCGGCTGACGACGATCTGGTACTGGCCCGACAGCGCGCCGTGCTGCAGCACGATCTCCTCGATCTGCGTCGGGAACAGGTTGACGCCGCGGATGATGAGCATGTCGTCGCTGCGGCCGACGATCTTGCCCATGCGCCGCATCGAGCGCGCGGTTGGCGGCAGCAGGCGCGTGAGATCGCGGGTGCGATAGCGGACGACCGGCATCGCCTCCTTCGTCAGCGTCGTGAAGACGAGCTCGCCTTCCTCGCCGTCGGGCAGCACCTTGCCGGTATCGGGGTCGATGATCTCCGGATAGAAGTGGTCTTCCCACACCACCGGCCCGTCCTGGGTCTCGGCGCACTCGCTGGCCACGCCCGGCCCCATCACCTCCGACAGTCCGTAGATGTCGACGGCCCTGATGCCCGACGCCGCTTCGATGTCGGCGCGCATGGCTTCGGTCCACGGCTCGGCGCCGAAGATGCCGACCTTCAGGCCGGTCGAGCGCGGGTCGATGCCTTGCTTCGCGAACGCCTCGATCAGCACCTGCATGTACGACGGCGTGACCATGATGATGTCGGGCTTCAGGTCGCAGATCATCTGCACCTGCTTCTCGGTCTGCCCGCCCGACATCGGGATCACCGTGCAGCCCAGCCGCTCGGCGCCGTAGTGCGCGCCGAGGCCGCCGGTGAAGAGACCGTAGCCGTACGACACGTGCACGAGGTCGCCGGGGCGGCCGCCGGCGGCGCGGATCGAGCGGGCGACCAGGTCGGCCCAGGTGTCGATGTCGCGCAGCGTGTAGCCGACGACCGTCGGCTTGCCGGTCGTGCCCGACGACGCGTGGATCCGGGCGAGCTTGTGCCGGGGCACGGCGAGCATCCCGAACGGGTAGCGGTCGCGCAGGTCGCTCTTGACGGTGAACGGAAACTTCGCGAGATCGGCGAACGACTTCAGGTCGTCGGGGTGGACTCCGGCCGAGTCGAACGCCTTGCGGTAGTGCTCGACGTTGGCATAGGCGTGCCCGAGGCTCCAGCGGAGGCGCTCCATCTGCAACGACTGCAGCTCGTCGCGACTCGCGCGCTCGATCGGCTCGAGCTCGCCGGACTCGGGCCGAAACGACGTCACGTCGCCTTCCCTCCTGCGGTCGGCATGACGCTGCGGCCGACCAGGCTGTGCGAGCGACCCCGAACCAGCGCGACACGCTCGCCGCGCTGGTTGGTGACGACCATGTCGTAGACGCCGGTGCGGCCACCGCGCGAGGTCTCCGTCGCCGTCGCCGTGAGCACGTCGCCGCCGCGAGCCGGCGCCAGGAAGTCGACCGCGAGTCCCGATGCGACGGTGACGACGTTGCGCGAGTTGCAGGCGAACGCGAACGCCGAATCGGCGAGCGTCGTGATGAGGCCGCCGTGGCAGATGTCGTGGCCGTTGAGCATGTCGTCGCGAACCGTCATCTGCACCATCGCCCGGCCCTCGTCGAGCGAGACGATGATCATGCCCAGGCCGCGAGACGCGCGGTCGGCGGCGTACATGTGGCGGCCGACCGCCTCCGGCGTCGGCTGCGCGAGCGTCGAGGCCTCGGACCGGGCTGCGTCCATCGCGCGCTCAGCGGTCGCTGAAGACCGGCGCGCGGCGCGCCATGAAGGCGGTGACGCCTTCGGTGAAGTCGTGCGCCCGGCCGAGGCTGCGCTGCACGTCGGCTTCATGGCCGAGCGCGTCGGGGAAGGTCATGTCCTGGGCCGCGTCGATGGCGGCACGGGTGGCGGCGAGCGCGCGGGTCGGCATCGCCGCGAGGCGCGCCGCGAGCGCCGCGACGTCGGCGGCGAAGGTCACGTCGTCGAACACCGCCCAGACGAGGCCCATGCGCTGCGCGTCTTCCGCGGCCAGCTTGTCACCGAGCATCGCCAGCGCGATCGCGTGGCCACGGCCGACGAGCCGCGGCAACAGCCATGTTCCGCCGCAGTCGGGAACGAGGCCGATCTTCGAGAACGCCTGGATGAAGCTCGCCGAGCGCGCCGCGACGACGATGTCGCAGCACAGCGCCGCGTTCGCGCCGGCGCCGGCGGCGACGCCATTGACGGCCGCCAGCACCGGGACCGGCATCGTGCGCAGGCGCAGCGCGAGCGGCCGGTAGTAGCGCTCGATCGTCTGTCCGACATCGGGCGGCTCGGCGCCCGGAGCGCCGATGCCGCCTTCGGGAGCGATCGACGGGTCGGCGAGGTCTTGCCCGGCACAAAAACCCCTGCCGCTGCCGGTGAGGACGACGCATCGCACCGACGCGTCGGCAGCCGCCGACTCGAGCGCGTCGACCAGCCTGCCGTGCATCTCGGCCGTGAAGCTGTTCAGCGACTTCGGGCGGTTCAGCGTCAGCGTGCGAACCGCGCCTTCGTCGGCGACCAGCAAGGTGCCTGAATCCAAGATGGCGTCTCCTGACGGTGGTGACCCGACAGCGTCACACGACCGTGTGACAAATTCGACCGACCGGTAGGTAGAGTTTAAGCGCCGCGACGGGGTCGCGCAAGTGTCGCCGGCCTAGCCGCGCCGACCGAGGAACGCCTGCAGGCGGCGTTCGGCGGCGCTCAGGCCGGCCCGTCGCTTTTGCTGCGCAAGGGTCGAGAGGCCCTTGCGCCGCGCCTCGGCGACGGTGGCCATCGCTTCGAGCACGCGCGGATGGACGTACGACTTCTTGCACACTGCCACCGTGTTGCCGAGCCGGCCGGCCACCTCGGAAAGGAGCTGCGAGGCGCTGCGGCGCTCCTTCGCGTCCAGTCCTTCATCGGCGACGCGCAGATCGAGCGCGTGCGACGTCGCATGCCAGGTCCGGAAGTCCTTTGCCGTGAACGACTCGCCGACGATGAGGTGGAGGAACGCGTTGACGTCATCGGATCCGATGACGTGGCACTCTCCGCGCTCGTCCTCGTACTGGAACAGGTCCTGGCCGGGCATCGCCTGGCAGCGACGGACGACCTTGGCCACGCGCGGATCGTCGAGCGTGACCTCGCGCGAAATTCCGCCCTTGCCGCGAAAGCGGAGGCGCACGACGCTGCCCTCGAGCGACGCGTGGCGATGGCGAAGCGTGGTCAGGCCGTACGAATGGTTCTCGCGCGCGTATTCGTCGTTGCCGATCCGCACGAGGGTCGTGTCGAGCAGGCGGACGATGGTGGCCAGCACGGTGTCGCGGTGCGGGACCTTGCCGACAGGCTCGGCGAGGAGGACGTCGACCTTCGCGCGGATCTTCGGAAGCGCCTTGCCGAAATCGCGCATGCGGAGGAACTTGTCGGCGTCTCGCGCGGCCCGCCACTGCGGGTGATAGCGATATTGCTTGCGCCCCCGTGCGTCGCGTCCGGTCGCCTGCAAGTGGCCGTTCTCGGCGGGGCAGATCCAGACGTCTTCGTAGGCCGGCGGAATGGCGAGCGCGCGGATGCGGTTGATCTGGCCGGCTCGGCGGAGCAGCCGCCCCGACGGGTCGCGGTAGATGAAGCCATCGCCCTTGCGCTCGCGACGGATGCCGGGCCTGTCGTCGCTCATCCAGACGAGGCCTTTCGGCGCGGCGTGCGCGTGCGCGCCCTCCGACACCGCCCCGCCCGCCCTCATGCAGAGGCGGTCGCCACGGCTGGCGGCGCCGGGCGGTCCGGGTCGCGGATCGGCTGGCCGGCTGCCCCGGGGTCGTCGATTGCCGGCGGGATGCCGCTTGGCTGTCCGGGCGTCGGTGGCAGCGGCGGAACGTCGACTGGCCTCGGTGTCCCCGGGGTGTCCGGCGCTGTCGGCGGCGCCCCGGGCGGAACATGGGCTTGGTGCGGATGGGTCAGCATGGGCGCGTGCCGGCAAATGACGTGCCTCCCTCGATCCGATCGGAAACTTTTTCCGCAAACATCGGATTTCATAGCTGACCCACGCCGAAGAAGACAACGGTTGATCGCAATTTGAAGCATTTTGAGCACCGATGTTGATTCGAAACCGTGGCACAAGGGTTGCATGAAGCGGCGAACTCAAACGCGACCGAAGCGGACGATGACCGTTCCCGCCCTGCGGACCACGATGCGCCAGCACCAGGCGGTGACGCCACGCCTGCAGCACGCCGTTCGCCTGCTGCAGTTGTCGTCGCTCGACTTCGCGCAGGAGGTGCAGGATGCGATGGGGCGCAACCCCTTCCTGGAGGCCGAAGAGGGTGGCCGCGACGAGCCCATGGCCGACGCGGGTGCGGTGCCGGCCGGCGCTGATTTCGACGGCCAGGGCGCCGCCGACATCGACGTGTCGTACGCGACGCCGATCGACGCGACGCACGAGCGCGACAGCTGGCAAGGTTCGAGCAGCAGCGTCCGCACCGGCGGGGTCGAGAGCGATGTCTCGGCGCTCGACCTGGTGGCCGCCGATGTCGGCCTTCGCCCCAACCTGCGACAGCAACTCGGCGCGATTCCGCTGCCGCAGCGTGACCATGCCCTCGCCTGCGCGATCGTCGAGTCGCTCGACGACGACGGCTACCTGCGAACGTCGCTCGACGAGATCGCCTCGATCAGCGGCATGTCGCCGACCGTCGACGACGCGGAGATGCAGATCGCGCTGCGCCGGGTGCAGTCGCTCGAGCCGGTCGGCGTCGCCGCGCGCGACCTCGCCGAGTGCCTGCGCCTGCAACTACACGGCATCGAGGACGCCGCCGAACGCGAGCTCGCCGAGGCGATCATCGACGGCCACCTGCAGCGGCTCGCCGACCACGACATCGCCGCGATCGCGCGCGCACTCGGACGCAGCGCCGCCGAGGTCGACGCCGCCTGCGACCGCATCCGCCATCTCAATCCGCGGCCGGGCTGGCAGATCGACGACGAGTCCATCGAGTACATCACCCCGGACGTGATCGTGCGCAAGCTGCGCGGTCGCTGGACGGCGGCCCTGAACCGCTCGATCGTGCCGCGTGTCCGGGTCAACCAGACCTACGCGGCACTCTTCAAGGAACATCGCGAGCGCGGCAGCACCGAACTCGCCCAGCAACTGCAGGATGCGCGCTGGACGGTGAAGAACGTCGAGCAGCGCTTCTCGACGATCCTCATGGTCGCCGAGGCCATCCTGGAGCGCCAGCAGCATTTCCTCGAGTTCGGGCCGATGGCGATGAAGCCGCTCGGGTTGCGCGAGATCGCGCAGGAGCTCGGGCTGCACGAGTCGACGGTCTCGCGCGTGACCAACAACAAGTACATGGCCACGCCGGTCGGCGTGTTCGAGCTGAAGTTCTTCTTCTCGCGCGAGATGGCCACCGTCAATGGCGGCGCCTGCTCGGCGACGGCGATCCGCGGCGTGATCCAGGGCATGCTCGATGCCGAGAACCCGACGGAGCCGCTCTCCGACGCGCAGATCGCGCGGCTGCTCGTTCGTCAGGGCCTCAAGGTCGCCCGCCGGACGGTCACGAAGTACCGGCAGCTGCTGAAGGTGCCGTCGGTCGAGCGACGTCGGCGGATGGCCGCGACCACCTGATGGCTGGCGCCCCTGCCTCTGCCGAGGGGACGAACGATCCGGAGCGCCTGGAAGGCGCCGCCGGTCCGCGTGCGGCCGACGTCGCGGCTACCGTCCCGGCGCTGATCTGGAGCGCGACGCTCGACGGCGACCTCGACTGGATCAACCCTGCCTGGACGACCTTCACCGGCGAGCCGACCCGGTCGCTCCGCGGAGCGCGCTGGCTCGATGTCGTCCACCCCGAAGACCTCGAGCGCTGTGTCGGCATACGCGCGACGAGCTTCGAGGCCGGCACGCCGTACGAGATGGACATCCGCCTGCGCCGACACGACGGCCACTACCGGTGGATGTTCGACCAGGGCGTGCCTCGCCTCGACGCCTCCGGCAGGGTCCTCGGCTATGTCGGCAGCCTCGTCGACATCGAGGATCGCAAGGGCCTCGAGGAAGCGCTTGCCGAGCGAACCCGCGCGTTGCGGCTGGCCGAGCGCCGTCAGGCTCAGTTCCTCGCCACCTTGTCGCACGAGATGCGCAATCCGCTTGCGCCGATCTCCAACGCCGCCAGCGTGCTGCGCAGCCTCGAGCACAGCAACCCGATCCTCGTCCGGCTGCGCGAGATCATCGAGCGCCAGGTCGGCAAGCTCGGCCGGCTGATCGAGGAACTGGTCGACGCGACGCGTGCCGCCCAGGGGCAGATCTCGCTGGTGCGCGAGCCGGCTTCGATGGAGAGCGTGGTGCAGGCCGCGGTGGCGCGCTGCCACGATCGCATCACCGCAGGAGGTCACAAGCTCGACGTTCGAATCGTCGACGAAGGGCTGTTCGTTTGCGGTGATCTGGGCCGACTCGCGCAGGCGCTGGGCATGGTCATCGACAACGCCGCCAAGTTCAGTCCCGAGCCGGGTCCGATCACGATCACGCTGCGGCGGATGGCGAAGACGGTGCACGTGACGGTGGCCGACCGTGGCCGCGGCATCGATGCCGCCTTCCTGCCGCATGCCTTCGAGCTGTTCTCCCAGGGCGACCAGGCCTTCGGGCGAACGGTCGGCGGCCTCGGCGTCGGCCTCAGTCTGGCACGTCGCATCGCGCAACTGCACGGCGGCGACGTCGAGGCGCACAGCGAGGGCGCGGGACGGGGCACCGAGGTGATCCTCTGGCTGCCACTGCTCGACGACGATGGCGCGCAAGCCGTTGCCGCGACGCCGGCCGGACGGGCGATGCGCGACAGCCACCGTGTCCTCATCGTCGAAGACAACGCCGACGCCCTCGAAAGCCTGCGCCTGCAGATGGCGCTGTGGGGCAATGAGGTCGCAACGGCCGGCAACGCCGCCGAGGCGCTCGTCGCGGCCGATTCCATGCGCCCGCAGATCGTCCTGTGCGACCTCGGTCTGCCGGGCATGGACGGCCTGACGCTGGCCCGGGCGCTGCGCGAGAAGCTGGGCCGCGGGGTCGTCCTGGCGGCGCTCACCGGTCACGCGACCGAGGACGACCATCGACGCGCGATCGACGCCGGTTTCGACGCCTTCCTCGTCAAGCCGGTGCAGTCCGACAGCCTGGCGCGCCTTCTGCGCCTGACGCCCTGACGCCACGCAGCGTCAGGTGGCTTCGTCGAGCGCGCCCGTCTGGCTGACCGCGATGTCGTCGTCGTCGGCGGCGTAATCCTTCAGGCGGTTGTAGAGCGTCTTCACGCTGATCCCGAGGGTGGCCGCGGTCCTCTCCTTGTGCCGACCGTGATGCTCGAAGGTGGCCAGCGTGACCAGGCGGTCGACGTCCGAGAGCGACGTGCCGATCCGGATCCGCATCGAGTCGGGCGGCGCGTCGTCGGCGTCCACTCCGCCCGGCTGGGCGAGCGCTGCCGCGTCGATGGTCGAGCCCGGCGCCATCACCCAGGCGCGGTAGATCGCGTTGCGCAGTTCGCGCACGTTGCCCGGCCATCGCTCTGCGGCGAGCAGGTCGACCAGCCCCGGCGCGTAGCGCTTCTCTGCGCCCTCGCGCTCGCCGATCTGGGCCAGGAAATGTTCGGCGATCAGCGCGACATCACCGGGCCGGTCGCGCAGCGGCGGCAGGTGAATGGGGAACACGTTGAGGCGGTAGAGCAGATCCTCGCGGAGCTTGCCGATGGCGACCGCCTGGGTCGGGACCCGGTTGGTTGCCGCGATGATGCGCACGTCGGTCTCCTGCGTCTGGGTTGAACCGACGCGCATGAACGTGCCGGTTTCGAGCACGCGCAGTAGCTTGACCTGCAGCTCTAGCGGCATCTCGGTGATCTCGTCGAGCAGCAGCGTACCGCCGCTCGTGCGCTCGAAAAAGCCCAGATGCTGACGATCGGCCCCCGTGAAGCTCCCTTTCTCGTGGCCGAAGATCTCGCTTTCCATGAGGTGCGGCGATATGGCGCCGCAGTTGACCGCGAGGAAAGGTTGCTTGCGCCGCCGGCTGAGCTCGTGGACGGTCCTGGCGACGAGTTCCTTGCCGGTGCCGCTCTCGCCGGTGACGAAGACGGAAATCGCCGTCCTCGCGACGCGTTCGATCTGGTCGTAGACGCGCAGCATCGCCGGCGAGCGGCCCCACAGCGAGCCGAAGTGCCCTTCGGCGTCGAGCTGCGTGCGCAGTCCGCCGGCGACGGCCTTGAGCGCATCGGGCCGCATCGCCCGCTTGAGAACGCCCTGCAACTGCTTCAGGCTCACCGGCTTGACGAGGTAGTCGGCCGCGCCCATCCGCAGTGCCTGGATCGACGTCTCGAGGCTGGCGTGGCCGGTGATCAGCACGAGCTCGGTGTTCGGCAAGGCCTTGGCGTCGTCGAACAGATCCATGCCGTTGCCGTCCGGCAGCATGAGGTCGAGCAGGACGAGATCGGGTTCCTGCAGCGCGATCTGCCGCCTCGCGTCGCGAAGGCTGCCGGCGGTTGCAACCGTGCAGCCTTCGGCGGCAATCAGCATCGCCATGGTTTCGGCGGCGTCGGCGTCGTCGTCGACGAGCAGGGCGTGGGGCACGGACGGATCCTGGTGGTTCTAGGGTTGGGGCGGGGCCATCGTAGGCACGCCGTCTGCCACCAACAACCCTGTCGCGGCGGGCGCTGGGGTAGGAAGCCGCCTACAACAACTCGAAGGCGGCGATCGCCACCAGCGTCGGCAGCGCGGCCGCGGCGAGCAGCTTCAGGGGGTTGATGGCGCCGTTGCGAAACTGTCCGCGCAGGATGGAGAAGCCGGCAGGGTTCGGCGCGTTGGCGATCACCGTGAGTCCGCCACCCGTCACGGCGCCGGCGACGAGCGAGTACTTGAACTCGTCGCTGAGGCCTTCCACGAGCGATCCCAGGTAGGTGAGCGCGGCGTTGTCGGTGACGGCGGTGAGCGCGGTCGCGGCGAAGTAGACCTCGCGCGGGCTGAACGACGTGAGCACCGGACTCAGCCACCACGCCTGCAGGCCTCCGAGGACGACGAGTCCGGCGAGGAAGAAGGCGACGAGCAGCGACTCGCGCAGGATCAGCTGGTCCTGGTGCTCGGGATAGGCGGCGCTGTAGCCGAGGAAGAACAGGAGCAGGCCCATGAACACCGCGGGGTGATGGGCGAAGGCGACGACGCCGATCAGGAACAGCATGCTCACCACGATCGCCGAGAGCGGCGTTGGTGGCGTCACCCGGTCGGACGGCGGCGGCTCGGCGGCCATCACCTCGCGCCGGAACAGCAGCGTGACGACGAGCGCGTTGAAGACGACGGCCGTCGTCGACTTCCAGCCGAAGTGCGTCAGCATGAACTGCAGGTCCCAGCCCCACTTGGCAGCGACCATCAGCACGGGCGGCGCCGCGAAATGCGTCAGCGTCCCGCCGATCGAGACATTGACGAACAGCACGCCGATGGTCGCGTATTTCAGTCGCTGCGACACGTCCGGATGCAGCACCCGGTCGCGCAGCATCAGCGCGGCCAGCGTCATCGCAGCCGGCTCGGTGATCAGCGAGCCGAACAGGGGCAGCAGCGAGAGCGAGAGAAAGTAGCTGGCCAGCCGCGTGTCGATCGGAACCACGTGCGCGATCGTGTCGACGATGCGCGCCGCGAGGACGCCGATCGGGCGGCAGCCGGCGATGACCATGATCGCGAACACGAACAGCGGCTCGGTGAAGTTGCGGCCGTCGACATAGCCGACCGCCGCGGTGCGGCCCTCGAGGACGAAGATCACCAGCACCAGCACCAGCGCCCAGAACCCGAACACCACCTCGACCTCGCCGAGCAGGTGGAAGACGCCCGAGTGCGACGGGTAGCGCGTCGCCAGGCGCTGGAAGATGCCGGTCGAGAAGGTGTGCGCGAGGGCGATCGCGAACAGCGCGGCGGCGGCGATCTGGATGCTGGTAGGGCTCATGGGTGCCGCGATTCTGCAATGAGCGCGAACTGACGCTGCCGCTGCCACGACCATCTTGACGGCCGCCCGGCTCGTTGACTCCTAGGAGGCGCCGCAAGGTCGGCGCGACCTAAGCCGCGCAGGGACCGAAGGATTCGATTGCTTCTGTCAGCGCCTGCGGGTTTTCCAGGGGCAGTACGTGTCCTCCGGCAATCACCTTCAACTCGCCCTGCCCCAGGTGCGGCATCGTGAGTCGGCGCTGGATGTCGGCTCCGAGTGACGGGTCGTCCGCGCCGGCGATGACCCGTACGGGCAAGGACAGCACGCCCACCCGGCCCGACCAGTCTTCCTGGCTCGTGGTCGATATCCAGGTCTTCCAGGCGACGAGGGAAGCTCGCATCGCATCCGCGATCGCCGGTTCGCGCCACTCGTCGGGCAACTGCTCGGCGGTGATGCCGTCTACGTAAGCAGCCGCAGCATCGCGGCTTCCGTCGAAAGCCATGAGTCGCTTGCGGACTTCGTCGGTGAACGGCTCGGGCGGGGGCGGCGACGGTGTCACGAGGATGAGCCCGCGCAGGTAGTCGGGTTTGCGGCTCGCGAGCGCGCAACTGATCTTGCCCGTCATCGAGTGACCGACGACGACGCAATGCTCAATGCCGGCGGCACGGATCTGTCGGTCGACGTGGTCGGCCATGGCCGCCACATCGAGGGCGCCTAACGCGGCGGCATCGCCGAAGCCGGGCATGTCAAACATCAGCAGGCGATGTCGAATAGCAAGCCGCGGTGCCATGCGCTCCCACTCTCGATGCGAATTGCCGAAGAAGTGAAGAAGAACAAGGGCGGGAGTGGAGGTCGTCGTCGTGGTCGTCATTCACGCAGTATCGCGGCGACAGGGTGCGCGCGCCGTGTGATTCACCGTCGCGGTCGAGCGGGATTCTTGCAACGGCGGCTTTCGGCCACTTCCGGGCGTTCACGACAGCCGCTTTGCGGCTGTTACCACCGCGGAACCCGAACGAAAAATGAGTGGCAGACAAACGCGCTCATGTCCTACGTCGGGCTGCAAGCAGGCACGCTTAGGCTACCGCCCGTTGTCTTCGTCTACTCGTCGTTGGACGCGCTGCCGCATGACCATCAGAGTTCTTCTTGTCGAGGACAACGCCTTGATCAGGGAGAGTGTGATCGAGGCGCTTGAAGAGCTTGCCCCGGTGCAAGTGGTGGGTTTCGCAGCGACGGAGTGCCGCGCCGTCGAGTGGCTCAGTGAAAACCGCAACGGTTGTGACCTGGTAGTGATCGACATTTTCCTGGAACGAGGCAGCGGCTTGGGTGTACTGGGCGCATGCGCCAACCTGACTCCCATCGTCGCGGTCGTGCTCAGCAACTACGTGACCGTCGAAATGAAAAGGAAGTGCACGGACCTGGGAGCGCGCCGTGTCTTCGACAAATCGAACGAGATCGAGGATCTGATCGAATTCTGTTCCCGTCTCGACAGCGGTGAACCAATGTAACTTTGCCCGTGACGCCACAGCGTCAGTCGTTACCGTTTGGACTTGGGCTTGGCGCCAAGCTCCTCGGACAGACCCGCTGCGAGAGCTTTACCGGCTTGCGCGCTCATTTCGACCGGAAGAATCTCGCCGCCATCGAAGGCCAGTTGGACGCGGATCTTGCCGTCGGCCTCCGCCCGTGAAACGCCAGCGCCCAAGATATCCAGCGCGGGTGCCAGCGCATCCGAGGCCTGATTGGTTTTATCGAGCAGCGCGATCGCTGCCGCAGGCGCAAGCTTTTTCGCGATCGCGATGTCGACCTTCGACTTCTTGCGCGGACTCGGAGATCCGGAAGGCGCCTTTCGAGGCACCTGTTTGGCCGCCTTCGCCGACGGCTGGGCGCCCTTGCGCACCGCCTTCGAAACGCTGCTGGTCATGAAAAAGTCCCCCCTCTGCAACTTCCAAGACCGATGGCGAAGTCCTGCAACGCGCCACTTTAGCGCACCAGCGGGGCAAAAAAGCAAGCTCCGGGCAACCGAGGTAGCCGGGGTGTCCTCGTCACCGACGGATCCTTCCTCCACGAGCTGCTCAGCAGGGGCCGCGCCGGCTCGAGCCTTCGGGCCGTGTCGCATGCCGACGCGTTTCCGGCGCTGAAGTTCGGCACGTGGGCGGACGCGCTGGAGATTCATGCCTCCGACCCTGGCATCGACCCCTCGTCGATCCAGGTCACCGTCGAAAAAAGCCTGCTAGTCCTGTCCGGCGAAAGGCGCCTATCCCAGGGCGATGCTCAAGAAGGCGTCATCAGCTACGCGCGGGAGCGATTCGACGGGCCGTTCCGCCGGGTGGCCACGCCGCCGGCTGAAGGAGAAGCCCATGCAAACGCAAATGACCAGCTCGGACACGCGTCCCTCGTGTCGGTCTACGCAGAGATCAAGGCCAATAACTAGGGAGACGCCACTTGCTACCAAGCGCCTCTTGAAATACCGCGCGACGCTTCTTAAAATTTGCCTGGGCCGACCTCTGTGCTTGATTTGCGTCGGCCGACGTCGTCGCACCGCCACTGAGAAAGGAGATCGATCATGGCTGACTTCGCAAACGGTTTGCCGTCCGATGGCAGTCGTCGCAGCACCTCAATGAGTCGACGCGCCGAGCTCCGTACGATGACGGAGAGGGAAATCGAGGCTTACCTCTTGACTCGGGACGCGTTGCGACGCGTGAAGCGTATGTCGTCTTTCTTCTCCTGTTCAGGTCAACCTCGGCAACCTGTTGATGAGGCGACGAGCGCGCCGGCCCCGCGCACGTCGTAGCGCAACGGTCAAGCGGTCGTCGTTGTCCGCGCGCGAGGGCGTGCTCGCAGTTCCCGGCCGTTTTTGCGTCGGACGGTTATCAGGTCGCAGCGTTGGCGCGTGCCGCACACGTCGCACTGTCGCCTGCAACTTCACTCCATCTGGAGGTTCGGGACATGGCCTCGATCTCAACGCTAGACACAGACGAACGGACACACAGCAAGACGTCGGTTTTTACGATTCTCGGAGGGACGACGATTCCCGACCGGGCAGCGATAGTGCGGGAACATTGTTTCGAAGGTTCTCGAGTCGAGTTGCGCCGCGAGGCCGGCATTACCGATAGCAGCCCTCGCATATCGGTTTGGTTGCGATGCCGGTCACTCCTCGGCCTCAAGAAGGCCTGGAAGCGGATCGGCGAGGTCCCGGCGGAGACGGCAATCACGCTTCTGGAACTTGTGGGCGAAAGCCCCACCGTAGTCGGCTACGGCACCGTAAAGACGGTGTACGCGCCGGGGAATCGGGAAGAAGCGGTCGTTACCGTGGACATAGAGCCGCGTTTCAGTCGCGATCCCGCCCTTGCGGACACCCAACCAGCGCCGCGAACAGACAGTCGTCCATAGCTTCATCCGATGGCAGGCAACTCAACAGAGACGAATGCCGACTCTGACAGGGGGGGACGGGAAACGGCCCATCAGCGCGCGTCGGTGAATCCGTCGACCAAGCTCTGGCCGACGTCCCTCAGCGTGCTGACCACGCAGCGCACGTTCGAATCTGCTCCCGCCTCGGCGGCCGCGGCCAGGAGGTTCCTGCCAAGTTCGGGGGCTGAAATCAAGCCTCGCTTGTGAAGAAGGGCCGCCAGCTCCAGAAACATCGCAGTGGCTGCCGACAGCGCCGCGGTCGGCGTCACCTCGAAGACATCCTGATCCATCTGTTCCTCCACGAAATACAGCATCCGCTAACCGATTTGGGCGTCTCGCTCGAGCCCTTGTTTGCCGATGGACACGAATCGCAGCGTCGAGTTTCCTCTCGTTGGTCGAATCCTCCTGAAACCGATCTCGTCGACGACGACGACCGTCGTGCCGTTGCGTTGCAGCGCCCGGCCCCAGGCGCGGATCTCAGCGCCCTTCTCGAAGTAGCCGCCGAGCTCGGCGTTGGCCTTAGGGCCCTTCGATGCCTGTCTAGCGACCGTTTTGTGGTTGTCTGTGTTGACAACTCAATGTCTCTGATCGGTCGAGAGCTGACGGCCGGGCCGGCGCAGTCGGACCTTCAGCGATCAGCCTGAAGCGGTCATCCGCACGAGATTGGGGGCGGATTACGTCCGCTACCGCCGTCTCTCTCGCCGACGCGATCGAGGACATCTTCAGCGCAGCGACAAGAAGATCAAGTCCATGGGTGCGGCGCCTTTTGGGGGACCACCTGTGTCGGCTGCCGGCTTGGGCGAACCGCTTCCCGCGTTGCCCACTTGCCCCACTATTGACCCCCAGGAGACAATGGGCACTGCGTGCGTACGCTGACTGCTTGAGTCTCCGAGCAAATTTGGTAGGCGCGATTGGACTCGAACCAACGACCCCCACCATGTCAAGGTGGTGCTCTAACCAGCTGAGCTACGCGCCTGCGAAGCCCGTGATGATATCAGCGGCTGGCCTATGCTCGATGCTGGCCGTGCCCGGCCGAAACAAGAGTCCGCCGCCATGAAAGTCGCCGCATCGATCGCCCTCCTCGCCTGCTCACTCGTTGCTGCGACTTCCGCCGCGGGCGAGCCGATCGGCGACGTCGACACCGCGTTCAAGCTGATCGGACCCGACCACAAGATCGTGGTCGACGCCTACGACGATCCGCTCGTGACGGGGGTCTCGTGCTACGTGTCGCGGGCCAAGACCGGCGGCATCAAGGGCGCCATCGGGCTGGCGGAGGACAAGGCCGAGGCGTCGATCGCCTGCCGCCAGGTCGGGCCGATCTCGTTTCCGGGCGGCAAGCCGCTGCGCGCAAAGGACGAGATGTTCAGCGAGCGCATCTCGCTCGTCTTCAAGAAGCTGCGCGTGGTGCGCATGGTCGACACGAAGCGCAACGTGCTCGTGTACCTGACGTATTCCGACCGCCTGATCGACGGCTCGCCGAAGAACAGCGTCAGCGTCGTGCCGGTCGACCGGGCGACGCCCATCCCCGTTCGCTGAGCCGTCAGCGGCGGCGCGCCGAGCGCACGCCCGAAACGCCGCCGACCTGGACGAGCGTCGCGCCCAGGCGGGCGGCGTCGGCGATCTCGACGGTGAAGGTCATGAATGCCGTTTCGCCGCGCGTGTCCTTGACCGAGCTCGACTTCACGCCGACGACGTTGACCTTGTCGCGCGCGAACACCTCCGAGACGTCGCGCAGCAGCCCCTGTCGGTCGGCCGCTTCGACGACGACGTCGACCGGATACAGCGCCATGGCCTGCGCCGTGCCCCACGCCACCGGGATGACTCGCTCCGGCGCACGCGCTGTCAGCTCGCGCAGGTTGCTGCACGCCATGCGATGCACCGCGACGCCCTTGCCGCGTGTGACGTAGCCGGCGATGGCGTCGGGCGGCGCCGGGCGGCAGCAGCGCGCCAAGCCCGTCAGCAGCGAGTCGACGCCGACGACGAGCACGCCGCCGCCCTCCGTCGCGCGCGAGCGGCGGACAACGCGGTCGTCGGTGTCGTCGGCGCGCGCCTGCGGCGGCGGACGCAGCAGCAGCTCGACGTTGCGCAACGAGAGCTCGTCCTTGCCGACGACCTCGAACAGCGCGTCGGCGCCGCGAAAACCGAGCCGCGCGGCGAGGTCGTCGAGCCTGAGCGCCGTCTTGCCTTCGCGCTGCAGCACGCGCTCGACCGACTCGCGGCCGCGCGCGATCGTTTCGGCCTGCGCCCGGACGTTGAACCACGCCCTGACCTTGGCGCGTGATCGCGCGCTCCTGAGGTAGCCGAGCTCGGCATTGAGCCAGTCGAGCGAGGGGCCGCCGGCCTTGGCGGCCGTGATCTCGACCGTCTGCCCGTTGGCCAGCGGCGTGTCGAGCGGCACCATCGCGCCGTCGACCTTCGCGCCCCGGCAGCGATGCCCGAGGTCGGTGTGCAGCGCGTAGGCGAAGTCGATCGGGGTCGCGCCCGCCGTGAGCTCGACGAGTGCCGCCTGCGGCGTGAGCACGTAGATGCGGTCGTCGGCCGCCGCTTCGGCAGGCGCCACGCCGCTCCGCCCAGGCGCGCGATCGGCCGGCGCCGGTTCATCGTCTGCGTCGCCGGCGATGTCGCGCTCCCACGCGAGCAGCTGGCGCAGCACCACGAGGCGTGCCGAGGCGATGCGGTCGGCTGCGGCGCCGGCGGCCCTCGCCGGCGCGCCGGTCGGGTTCGACTCCTTGTACGCCCAGTGCGCGGCGACGCCGTGCTCGGCGTGCTCGTGCATCGCCTCGGTTCGCACCTGCACCTCGACGGCGCGTCCGTCGTCGGCCTCGACCACGGTGTGCAGCGACCGGTAGCCGTTGGCCTTCGGGCGCGCGATGTAGTCGTCGTACTCGCCCGCCACCGGCCGCCAGCGCGCATGCACGCGGGCCAGCGCCGCGTAGCAGTCGGCGACGTCGCCGGCAACGACCACCCGCAGCGCCAGCACGTCGAGCACGCCCGAGAAGGCCAGCGACTTGGCGCGCATCTTCTTCCAGATGCTCCAGAGGTGCTTCGGGCGGCCCTGCACGTCGCCACGGACGCCGTGCGCCGCGAGGTCGTCGCGCAGCGCGTCGGCGAGAGCCGCGATGCGCGCTTCGCGGTCGGCGCGGCGCTCGGACAGCTGTCGGGCAATGTCGAAGTAGGTGTCGGCGTCGAGGAAGCGGAACGACAGGTCCTCGAGCTCCCACTTGATGCGACCGATGCCGAGTCGGTTCGCGAGCGGTGCGAAGACATCGCGCGCCTCGAGCGCGAGTGGCGACGGGCACGGTCGCTTCGAGCTCGCGTACCACCGCAGCGTCTGCAGCCGCGAGGCCAGGCGCAGCAGCACGACGCGCAGGTCGCGCGAGAACGCGAGCAGCATCTTGCGCACACGCTCGGTCTGTTGTGCACGGCCGAGTGCGTCGGCCTTGGCGGCCGTCGCCCCTTGTGCGGCGCGCTGCAGATCGCCGAGCTTGCGCGTGCTGGCGACGAGCGCCGCCAGCGACGCGCCGAACGACGCCGCGATCACCGTGTCGGGATCGCCGAGCCGGTCGGCGGCGTGCAGCAGCCACGCCGACGCGCGCAGCTCGGGCGCGGCGCCGATCGATTCCAGAATCGCCGCAGTGCCGTCGGCGTGCGCGAGGACCGGCTCGCCAGTCGACAGCGCCTGGCCGGTGACGAGCGACGCCGCCAGCGCGCGAGCCCGCGAGCCCACGTCGTCGGCGCCCGCGTCGTCGACGCGCAGGGCGTGGACGATCGGGCTCTCGGCCGCGTCGCCCCACGCCGGCCGGGTGTTCATGACGCGGCCAGGAACTCCCGCACGGCGTCGACCTGCTCGGGGCGCACGAGCGTCGGCGCATGGCCGACGCCGTCGAACGTGTGCACGCGCGCCTTCGGCCCGCGCACTGCCATCAGCTGCGCAGTGGCGCTCGACAGCACATCGGATTCGGCGCCGCGCAACACCAGTGTCGGGCAGCGGATGGCGTCGAACGCCGCCCACGCCATCCGCTCGCCGGCGGCGGCGGCCGTCGCGTCGAAGCCGCGCAGCGCCACGCCGATCGCCGGGTCGTAGTGCAGGCGCAAGCGCTCGCCGTCGCGGCGCAACATCGGCCGCGTGAGGGCGAGCCATTCGTCGCACGTGTGCGGCCCGAAGCCGCGCGAGATCGTCAGCAGGTAGGCCGCGGCCTCGTCCTCGCTCGCCCAGGTGAGGTCGGCGCCGATGTAGCCGGCGATGCGGGCGATGCCGGCGGCGTCGATTGCCGGACCGACGTCGTTGAGCACCAGCCGTTCGACAGGCGTTTCCGGCATCGCCGCGAGTGCCATGCCGATCAGGCCGCCCATCGACGTACCGACCCACGACACGTGTTCGGCATCGACACGCGCGAGCAGCGTCGCCATGTCGGCCGCGTAGGTGGCGATGGCGTAGAGCGCCGGATCGCCAAGGCGATCGGACTCGCCGCGCCCTGCGATGTCGGGGCACACGACGCGGAAATCACCGCGCAGCGCTCGGGCGAGCGTGTCGAAATCGCGGCCCTGGCGGGCCAGGCCGTGCACGCAGACGACGACGCGAGGATTCGACGCGTCGCCCCACTCCCAGTACGCGACGCTGCGAAAGCCACGCGGGCCGAGGCAGCGCACGCGCTCGAGGCGCGGCTCGGAGCCGCCACCGTTCATTTCATCTGCACCGTGCCGCTCACCGTCGCGGTGACGGTCGCGTTGCCCGGCTCGACGGCGAGCGGCTCGCTTGGCATCGACGACGGCGCCGCCTGCATCCGCATCATCGGCATCGGCCCCGGGCCGCTCTCGTTGGTCTGCACGTTGACCTCGCGGATCGACACGCCGGCGTAGCCGAACTGCTTCGCGTAGTCGGCCGCCCTGGCGCGGTAGCGCGCGATCGCCTCGGCCGCGACGTCGCCCTCGACCTTCAGGCCGGCTTCGCGCGACAGCCGCGTCGACACGCGCGAGACGGTCATCGTCGTGATGCGACCGACGAGCTGGCCGATGGCGGCGATGTCGCGTCCTTCGACGATCAGCTCCGCACTGCCCTGCCAGCCGGCGATGCCGCCCTTCGGTGCGCTGCGCGGATAGAGGTGGAAGTTGCCGGTGGAGACGTCGACCTGCCCCGGCCTGGCGGCCTTCTTCGCCTCCGCGAGCGCGGCGTCAAGTGCGGTCTTGAGTTGCGCCTGGACGGCATTGGCGTCGGCACCGTCGCGGCTGGTCGAGAGCGTGATCGCGAGGAGGTCCTTGGCGACCTCCACGCTGGCGCTCGCGGACAGGGAAAGGACGCCCTGCGGCGGCGGCGTGTCGGCGCGCACAGGTGCCGTGGCAGCGATGCCGGCGAGCGCGACGGCGGCGACGAGGACCGGGTGGAAACGAGGCGACATCGGGGTCATGGGTCGGATGACGTCGGTGTGCGAGGCGGCCGACGTGAAAAACGGCTCGCGCCGGGTTGTAACGAAGCGTCAGGGCCGGGGCGGGCACCCGGCAAAGCCGCGCAGAATCGGCATTGTTACAAATGAAGTCCAGGGCCACATCGCGATGAGCACGTCCGAGAGAAGCACCCGTCCGGACCGCATCGTCGTCGTCGACGATGATGCCCGCATCCGCGACCTGCTGCGCCGCTACCTGACGCAGGAAGGCTTCGAGGTCCTGCTGGCCGAGGACTCGAAGGCGCTCAACCGCCTGCTGACCCGCGAGACCGTGCATCTGATCGTCCTCGACCTGATGCTGCCCGGCGAAGACGGCCTGTCGATCTGCCGGCGGCTGCGTGCCGCCAAGGACCTGACGCCGATCATCATGCTCACCGCCAAGGTCGAGGATGTCGACCGCATCGTCGGTCTCGAGGTCGGCGCCGACGACTACCTGCCCAAGCCGTTCAACCCGCGCGAGCTGCTCGCTCGCATCCACGCCGTGCTGCGTCGCCGGCCGACGGTCGAGGCGCCCGGTGCGCCGGCGCTCGATGCGCAGACCGTCACCTTCGGACCGTTCGTGTTCGACCTGGCGCTGCGCCGCCTCGCCAAGGACGGCGAGCAGATCCCGCTCACGACCGGCGAGTTCTCGATGTTGAAGGCACTGGTGCGCCATCCGCGCCAGCCGCTCAGCCGCGACAAGCTGGCGCAGCTCGCCCGCGGCCGCGAGTTCGAGCCGTTCGACCGCAGCCTCGACGTGCAGATCTCCCGCCTGCGAAAGATGATCGAACCGGACCCGGCGCAGCCGCGCTACATCCAGACGGTCTGGGGCGTCGGCTACGTCTTCGTCCCCGACGGCACTTCATGATGCCCCCACGCTCCCGGGTACGGTCGCGGCCCCCCGAGGGGGCGCGTCCGGGCTTGGGGCGGCCCGGCGCCCGTCCGGTCTGCTGACGAGTGGCTACCAAGTCGGCGCGGCGCTCGGGCTCGCGGGCGCTCTCCGAGCGCCTCGCTGCGAAGAAGCCGCCACCACGCAAGTTCGTCGCGCTCAGCCTCTTCTGGCGCACGTTCTTCCTGCTCGCGATCCTGCTCGCGGGTGGGGTGTTCGCGTGGGTGCAGACGTTTCGCGCGCTCGAGTTCGAGCCGCGTGCGGTGCAGGCGGCGCAACAGATCGCCAGTCTCGTCAACATCGCCCGCGCCGCCCTGCTCGGCACCGACGGCATCAACCGCATCGCCATCATCAAGAGCGTGTCGACGCTCGATGCCGTCAAGCTCACGCCGCGCGAACCCTCCGACACCTGGGAGCCGTTCGAGGTCGACCGCTTCCAGCGCGTGATCGAGCGAGAGCTGCGCGACCAGCTCGGCCCCGACACGGTCGTCGCCAGCTCGATGAACGCGACGCCGGGCCTGTGGATCGGCTTCTCGATCGCCCGCGACAGCTACTGGCTCAAGGCCGATCCGGCGCCGGTCGGCCCGATGTCGACGAGCACGATCCTGCTGTGGGTGTCGATCGCCATCCTCGCGACCATCCTCGGCTCCGCAGGGATCGCCCGGCTCATCAACCGGCCGCTGCAGGACCTTTCCTTCGCCGCCAGCCGCATCGGCGAAGGCGAGTACGACTCGCGCCTCGACGAGACGACGATGACGAGCGAGATCCGCCAGGTCAACATGGGCTTCAACCGGATGGCGCGCGAGCTCGCCAAGGTCGAGCAGGACCGCGCGGTGATGCTCGCCGGCATCTCGCACGACCTGCGCACGCCGCTGTCGCGCCTGCGACTCGAGGCCGAGATGAGCGTGAAGGACGAGGAAGCCAAGGCCAACATGGCGCTCGACATCGACCAGCTCGACGCCATCATCGACAAGTTCATGGACTATGCGCGGCCCGGCGAGGTCAAGCTCGTCGCGGTGAACGTCGCGACGACGGTGGACCGCGAGGCGGCCGCGTTTCGCGACACGAGCCAGATCCGCATCCAGTCGAAGGTGGCGGCCGACGTCACGGTGCTGGCCGACGACGTCGAGCTCGGCCGCGTGCTGCAGAACCTGTTCGAGAATGCGCGACGCTACGGCCGCTCGACCGACACCGGCATCGCCCGCGTCGTCGTCACCTTCGCGCGGACAGGGCCGTGGGTCATTGTCACCGTGCGCGACCACGGCCAGGGTGTCGACCCGAAGAAGCTCGACCAGCTCACGACGCCGTTCTTCCGCGGCGACGCAGCGCGCACCGCAGCGACGGGCGCCGGGCTCGGCCTGGCCATCGTCGAGAAGGCGGTGCAGCGGATGGGTGGCGCATTCGAGGTCAGCAACGCCGGCGACGGCGGGCTGCTGGCGCATGTGCGGCTGAAGCGAGGCTAAGGCGCGGATCAGCCGAGGCGGTGCTTCAGGCGCAACAGGGCTTCGCGGTCGATCCGGTCCTTGTCCCGGTATTCGGTCTTGGTCTTGAGGAGCCCGTCGATGTCGAGAACGCGGATGGTCACGCCGTCGACGTCGACGAGACGGACATGGTCTCTGAGGCTCTCGTAGGTCTGCCCGTTGGCGGCGAACAGCAGGTCGATCAGCACGTCGTCGGCGACGCGTATGTTCTCCGGCTCGCCCGTGGCCTGCTCGAACCAGTCCGCCTGCAACTCGCCGCTCGACTTCAGAAAGCCGAGTGCGCGAATGACACGGGCTCCGTTCTCGCGCGACGACGGCAGCAAGACGTCGATGTCCTCCGTGTTGCGTACGAAGCCGTTCAACCGAACCGCGTGGCCACCGACGAGCACGTACTCGACCCGTTCGTGCTCGAAGCGGCGCAACAGGTCGAGCAGATCGTCGGGTGCAGCTTCCGTCATCCCGACTCGGCCCGCCAGCAACTGGCCACTCAGCCTTTGGGCGACTTGGCGACCCGCAGTGCCAGAGCCAGCGAACGGTCATCGTCCATGGCATTGAACACGGCGTGAGGCGCCTTCCAGACGCCGCGCGGATGCGGCGGCGAACAGGAATGGCCTGAGCGGTCGAGCCGCCGGCCAGCCTGCCATGCCTTCGCCGGGTCGAGGACGAACTCCTCGCGTGGTTGCGTGCCGATGGTTCGCATCATTCGTTCAGACGAGATCCCGATGCGTCTCGACGATGCGCGACACGACGCCGTAGGCGATCGCCTCCTCGGCGTTCATCCAGAAATCGCGCTCCATGTCGGCGATGACCTTCTCGTAGGGCTTGCCGGTCTCGCGCACGATCACGCGGGCAATCCGCTCGCGGGTGCGCAGGATCTCCTTGGCCTGGATCGCGATGTCGGTCGCGGGCCCACCGGCGCCGCCCGCCGGCTGGTGGATCATGAAGCGCGTGTTGGGCAGGCAGACGCGACGCTCCTTCGGCACGGCGAGGTAGATGTGCGTGCCGGCCGACGCCACCCAGCCGGTGCCGATCATCGTCACCGGGGCGCGAACGAAGCGCACCATGTCGTGGATCGCATCACCCGACTCGACGTGGCCGCCCGGCGACGACACGACGACGTTGATGGCCGCGTCGGACTCCTGGGCCAGCGCGATCAGCCGCTGGCAGGTCGCCTGCGCCATGCGGTGGTCGATCTCGCCGAAGACGAGCACGAAGCGCGACTTGAACGCGAGTTTCTCGCTGAGGCTGCCCTCCTCCTTCTGCGTGATCGTCTCGGGCTTGGAATCTTCGTCGTCGCGGGCCATGGAATCGGGCTCCTGAATCGTTGGGCCGATGCTAGTCGATCGGACTAGCGCCACAGCATGCAGACGGCCCGCGCCTCGATCGATTCACCACGTCCGGCAGGGCCCATCTTCTCTGCTGTCTTGGCCTTCACGCTCACCTGGTCGATGGCCACCGCGAGCGCGGCGGCGATGCGTTGACGCATCGCCGCGATGTGCGGTGCCAGCCGTGGTGCCTGGGCGATGACGGTCGCATCGACGTTGCCGACGTTCCAGCCGGCGAGCACCACCCGCCGGGTGGCCTCGGCGAGCAGCGCGAGAGAGTCGGCACCCTGATAGCGGGCGTCGGTATCGGGAAAGTGATGGCCGATGTCGCCCATTGCGGCGGCGCCGAAGAGCGCGTCGGTCACGGCGTGGCAGAGCGCGTCGGCGTCGGAATGGCCTGTCAGGCCGTGCGTGTGCGCGATCTCGACGCCGCCAAGCACGAGTCTTCGGCCTTCGACGAGGGCGTGCGTGTCCCAGCCCTCGCCGACGCGCCAGACGGGACCGCGCGGCTTCATCGCGTCAGGCCCCGCGCCGCCGCTTCAGGATCGCCTCGGCGACCGCGAAGTCCGCGGCATGCGTGAGCTTCCAGTTCTCGGCCGACCCGGGAACGAGCCGCGGCGCGAGTCCGAGCGCTTCCACTGCGCTCGACTCGTCGGTCGCGCCGGCGCCGACGTCGGCGAGGCCGCGGGCGAGGATGCCGAGGCGAAACATCTGCGGCGTCTGCGCCTGCCAGACGCCCTCGCGAGGGATCGTCGCCGCAGCGCGCCCGTGCGATTCGCGCTTGAGCGTATCGGCGACGGGCAGCGCCAGCAGCCCGCCGACCGGGTCGCCGTTGCAGGCGTCGATCAGCGCGTCGATCCATTCAACGCGAACGAGGCAGCGCGCCGCGTCGTGCACGAGCACCCAGTGGTCGGGCCGGGCACCCAGCCGCGCCAACTCGACGATGCCCGCGGCGACGCTCGCGGCGCGGGTGGCGCCGCCGACCCGCGCGACCGTCACGTGCGACGCCGTCACGGCGCCGACGACCTGCTCGAACGCGTCGTCGTCCGCGGCGACGACGACCAGCACGCGGTCGATTCGCGACACCGCACCGAGCGCGGCGAGCGTGTGCGCGACGACCGGGCGGCCGTCGAGCTGCACGTACTGCTTGGGCAGGGTCGCGCCCGCGCGAGAGCCGCTTCCGGCGCAGGGCACGATCGCGTGGATCGGCACACCGTTCGGGGCTGCAGTGGAGGTGGAGTCGGGGCTGTACGTGACCATGCGCGAGCGCGGGTTCGGTGCCGGGAAGGATAATCGCCGGGCCCTCCTTCATGCGCGTTCCCGACCTCGCATCCGGCAAGCGTTTCACGCTGCCGCGCCCTCCCGGCTCCGCCGACGCCCTGCTCCTCGCCCGACACGCGGCGTCGCGCATGGCCGCGGGTGCGCGGGCGCCGCTCGCCGTCTGCACCGCCGAACCCGCCGACGCACAGCGCCTCGCCGGCGAGCTCGCCTTCTTCGCGCCGGCGTTGCGCATCGCCGTCTTCCCCGACTGGGAGACGCTCCCCTACGACACCTTCTCGCCGCACCAGGACCTCGTCTCCGAGCGGCTCGCCACGCTCGCGGCCATCGGCCGCGGCGAGGTCGACGTCGTGCTGATGGCCGCGTCGACGGCGCTGGTGCGCCTGGCGCCGCCGAGCTTCCTCGCCGCCTACACGTTCTCGTTCACCGTGAAGGAGCGGCTCGACGAGGCGTCGCTCAAGGCGCAGCTGACGCTGGCCGGCTACGAACATGTGAGCCAGGTCGTCTCGCCCGGCGAATACGCGGTTCGCGGTGGCCTGATCGACCTGTTCCCGATGGGCTCGCTGGTGCCTTATCGCGTCGACCTGTTCGGCGACGAGATCGACTCGATCCGCACCTTCGACCCGGACACCCAGCGCAGTCTCTACCCGGTGCCCAAGGTCCGCATGCTCCCGGGCCGCGAGTTCCCGATGGACGAGACGGCGCGCACGGCGTTTCGTTCGCGATGGCGCGAGCGCATCGAGGGCGATCCGACCCGGGCGCGGGTCTACAAGGACATCGGCGTCGGCCTTGCCAGCGCCGGCATCGAGTACTACCTGCCGCTCTTCTTCGACGAGACGGCGACGATCTTCGACCATCTCGGCGCGACCGCCGGCATCGTGCTGCACGGCGAGGTCGACGAAGCGCTGCAGCGCTTCTGGACCGACACCCGCGAGCGCCACCGCTTCCTCCAGCACGACCCGGAGCGGCCTCTGTTGCCGCCCGAGGCGCTGTTCCAGAAGCCGGAGGCGTTCTTCACGCGAGCCGGCGAGCATGCCGTGCTCGTCGTCCGAGGGACGGCGACGACGACGCCGGCGGCGGGAGCACCGTGGGCGACGGCGCTGCCCGACCTGTCCACCGAACGCGGCGCACCGGAGCCGCTCGAGCGGCTGAAGGCGCATGTCGCCGCGACGGCGAACCGGGTGCTCATCGTCGCCGAGAGCGAGGGGCGCCGCGAGACGCTGCTCGAATTGCTGCGCGACAGCCGCATCGAGCCGCCCGGCGTCGCGTCGCTGGCCGAGTTCGAGGCCGGCGACGCGCACCTCGCAATCGCCGTCGCGCCGCTGGCCGAAGGCTTCGCAGTGGCCGCGGACGCCGCCGGTTCACCCGGCATCGAGTTCGTCACCGAGACCGAGCTGTTCGCGGCCACTCCCGCCGCGCGCCGGCGCAAGCGACAGCAGGCGACGAGCGACGTCGAGGCGCTGATCAAGGACCTGTCGGAGCTCAAGATCGGCGATCCGGTGGTCCACGTCAACCACGGCATCGGCCGCTACCGTGGCCTGGTCTCGATCTCGCTCGGGAGTGCATCGGATCCGGGCGAGGAGCCCGGCGAGTTCCTGCACCTCGAGTACGCCGAGAAGGCAACGCTCTACGTTCCCGTCTCCCAGCTGCACCTGATCGCCCGCTACACCGGCGTCAGCGCCGACGAGGCGCCGCTGCATCGGCTCGGCTCGGGCCAGTGGGAGAAGGCGCGGCGCAAGGCCGCCGAGCAGGTGCGCGACACCGCCGCCGAGCTGCTCGCGATCTACGCCCGCCGTGCTGCCCGCGAGGGCTACGCGTTCCGCTTCCAGCCGCACGACTACGAGGCTTTCGCCGCGAGCTTCGGCTTCGAGGAGACGCCCGACCAGCACGCCGCCATCCACGCCGTGGTGCAGGACATGATCTCGCCGCGGCCGATGGACCGGCTCGTCTGCGGCGACGTCGGCTTCGGCAAGACCGAGGTCGCGCTGCGTGCCGCGTTCGTCGCCGTCAATGGCGGCAAGCAGGTGGCGATCCTCGCGCCGACCACGCTGCTCGCCGAGCAGCACTTCCACAACATCGCCGACCGCTTCGGCAAGTGGCCGATCAAGGTCGCCGAGCTGTCGCGCTTCCGCTCCCCGAAGGAGGTCAAGGCGGCGCTCGCCGGTCTCGCCGACGGCACCGTCGACATCGTCGTCGGCACCCACAAGCTGCTGTCGGCCGACGTCAGGTTCGCGCGCCTCGGCCTGCTCGTGATCGACGAGGAGCATCGCTTCGGCGTTCGCCAGAAGGAGCAGATCAAGGCGCTGCGCGCCGAGGTCGACGTGCTCACGCTCACCGCCACGCCGATCCCGCGCACGCTCGGCATGGCGCTCGAAGGCCTGCGCGACCTGTCGGTGATCGCGACCGCACCCGAGCGGCGCCTGGCGATCAAGACCTTCGTGCGCAACGAGGGCTCGGGGACGATCCGCGAGGCGGTGCTGCGCGAGCTCAAGCGCGGTGGCCAGGTCTACTTCCTGCACAACGACGTGCGCACGATCGAGCACCGACGCGAGACGCTGCAGGCGCTGATCCCGGAGGCGCGCATCGCCGTCGCGCACGGGCAGATGCCCGAGCGCGAGCTCGAACGCGTGATGCGCGACTTCGTGGCGCAGCGGCACAACGTGCTGCTGTGCTCGACGATCATCGAGACCGGCATCGACGTGCCGAGCGCGAACACGATCGTCATCAGCCGTGCCGACACCTTCGGCCTCGCCCAGTTGCACCAGTTGCGCGGCCGCGTCGGCCGCTCGCACCACCAGGCCTACGCCTACCTGCTGGTGCCCGACGTCGAGGGTCTGGCCAAGCAGGCGGCATTGCGGCTGGAGGCGATCCAGCAGATGGAGGAGCTCGGCTCCGGCTTCTACCTCGCCATGCACGACCTCGAGATCCGCGGCGCCGGCCAGGTGCTCGGCGACAACCAGAGCGGCAACATGATGGAGGTCGGCTTCCAGCTCTACAACGACATGCTGGCCGAGGCCGTGCGGTCGCTCAGGTCCGGGCGGGAACCCGACCTGCTGTCGCCGCTCTCCGGCGCCACCGAGATCAACCTGCACGCGCCCGCCCTGCTGCCCGACTCCTATTGCGGCGACGTGCACACGCGGCTGTCGCTCTACAAACGCCTGGCGACCGCCGACCGCGCCGAGCAGATCGACGCATTGCTCGAGGAGATCACCGACCGCTTCGGCAAGCTGCCCCCGCAAGGGCAGACGCTGTTCGACGTGCACCGCCTGCGGGTGCTCGCCAGGCCGTACGGCGTGATCAAGATCGACGCCGGCGAGAAGGCGACCGTCGTGACCTTCAGGCCCGACCCGCCGGTCGAGGCGATCCGCATCATCGAGCTCGTGCAGCGGCGCCGCGACGTGAAGCTCGTCGGCAACGAGCGGCTGCGCATCGAACGCACCGCCGAGACGGTGAAGGAGCGGGTGCAGAACGTTCGCGATGTGCTGAAGGCGCTGGGGGTGCCGAAGGTGGCCGAAGCGACAGCCTGATGAAGACGACCTTCGACCTGGCGGGCAACGCCTGGCTCGCTTCCGAGGGCGGATGACGGCGCCGACGCCGGGCCTGTCGATCCGCGACGGCGTCGCGGTGCCGCTGCGCCTGGCCGACTTCCGCGTCGCGGCGTTCGACATGGACTCGACGCTGATCACGATCGAATGCGTCGACGAGATCGCGGCGATGGCCGGCAAGGGCGCCGAGGTCGCGACGATCACCGAAGCCGCCATGCGCGGCGAGATCGCCGACTACAAGGAGAGTCTGCGCCGTCGCGTCGGGCTGCTGGCAGGAACGCCGGCTTCGGTGCTGCAGCGCGTCCACGACGAGCGCTTGCGCCTCAGCGATGGCGCACAAACGCTGCTGAGCGCGTGTCGTTCGGCCGGCCTGACGACGCTGCTCGTCTCCGGCGGCTTCACGTTCTTCTCCGACCGCGTCTGCGAACGGCTCGGCATCGACCGATCGCGCAGCAACGTGCTCGAGATCGTCGACGGCCGCCTGACCGGCCGGCTCGTCGATCAACCCTGGGGCGACATCTGCGACGGCGCCGAGAAGCGCAAGGCACTGCTCGAGACATGCGCCGCCGTCGGCTGCGAGCCGCGTCTGGCGATCGCGGTGGGCGACGGTGCCAACGACCTGCCGATGATGGAGGCGGCAGGCCTGTCGGTCGCCTTCCATGCGAAGCCGAAAGTTCGCGCGGCGGCGTCGATCGCCATCGATGTCGGCGGGCTCGACCGGTTGCTCGAAGTCGTGAGGCCGCAGGCCTCGTCGCAGCGAAGCTAGGCCTGCAGGACGACGATGCCGTCGGCGTCGGCGACGATCCCGTCGCCGGGGCGGATCCAGACGCCCTGCACCTGCACCGCCACGTCGCGCTCGCCGGCATTGCGCTTGTCGGTGGGCAGCGGCAACAGCGCGAGGGCGCGTATCCCGATCGGCGTGGCGGCGAGTTCGACCGAATCGCGCACCGCGCCGTCGACGACGATGCCGGCCCAGCCGTTGCGTGCAGCCGCCGCGGCGATGTTGCCGCCCGCGAGCGCACGCCGCAGCGACCCGCCGCCGTCGACGACGAGCACGCGGCCGTCGCCGGGTTCGTCGAGCGCCGCCTTGACGAGCGAGTTGTCCTCGAAGCACCTGACCGTCGCGGCGATGCCCCGGAACCGCGGCGAGCCACCGTACTCGGTGAACACCGGCGGCAGCACGAACAGCGTGCGACCGATGCCGGCCCTGTGCGCATCGCAGAGGTCGCAGGTCGAGTGCGGATCGGCGTCCGGCGCGGTGCTCACGACCGGCCCTGCTTCGCGGCCGCCGCAGCCCGGATCGCCGTGATCGTCGTGCGGCTGGTGATCACGTCGGTCGGCAGCTTCACGTGCAGCAGTGCCGGCCGCTTCGCCGCGAGCGCGGCGACCAGCGCGGGCTCGAAGCCTCCCGTCTGCTCGATGCAGTCGCCCGCATGCCAGCCGAAGGCGCGCGCCATCGCGCCGAAATCCGGGTTGACGAGGTCGCTGCCTTCGACCCGCCCCGGGAATTCGCGCTCCTGGTGCATGCGGATCGTTCCGTAGCTGGCGTTGTCGACGACGATGGCGATCAGCGGCGCCCGCCGCCCGGCGCCGTGCGCGATGGCCGTCGCCATCTCGGGCGAGGTCATGAGGAAGTCGCCGTCGCCGGTGAAGCAGACGGCGGCCCGCGACGGATCGAGCAGCGACGCGGCGACGGCGGCCGGAAAGCCGTAGCCCATCGCCCCCGCGGAGGGCGCGAGCTGCGTGCGGCCGGCGTGCTGCAGGCCGGCGTAGGCGTGAAAGCGGTGCAGCCAGCCGGTCGCGTTGCCGGCGCCGTTGGTGAAGACGGTATCGGGGCCGAGGTGTCGCTCGAGGATGCGGACGACCTCGGCGAGGTCCATCGGCTCGACCGCCGAAGACTCGCGGTTGCGGCCAGCCTCGTCGCCGATCGCGTCGCGCCATGCGGCCCATGCGACGGCCGGCGGCGGCTCGATCGCGGCGAGCGCGTCGGCCGCGGCCGACATCGACGAGACCACGCCGATGTCGGGGGCGTAGACGCGACCGACCTCCTCTGCCCCGGTGTGGATGTGCACCAGCCGCTGCTTCGGCCGCGGCGCCGCGATCAGCGAATAGCCGGCGGTCGTCATCTCGCCGAGCCGGGCACCGACCGCGACGACGAGATCGGCCTCCCCGAGCCGCGCGGCGAGCGCCGGCGGGGTGCCGGTGCCGAGGTCGCCGGCGTAGAGGTCGTGCCGGTTGTCGAACACGTCCTGGTAGCGGAAGGCACAGGCGACGGGCAGCTGCCACCGTTCGGCGAAGCGCTGCAGCGACACGCAGGCCGTGGCATTCCAGCCGCCCCCGCCGACGATCGCGAGCGGCCGTCTGGCGGCGAGCAGCTCGGCGTGGATCGCGTCGATAGATGCCCGGGTCGGCGCCGATTCCGCCGGCTCGACGCGCGCCACGACCGCGGCCGTGGTCGGCGTCGTCAGCATGTCTTCGGGCAGCGCCAGCACGACCGGGCCCGGGCGCCCCTGCAGCGCGACCCGGAAGGCGTGCGCCACGTACTCCGGCAGGCGGTCGGCGCTTTGCACCTCGCCCACCCACTTCGCGAATCCGAGCGTCCCGGGGCCGAACATCTGCCGGTAGTCGACCTCCTGGAACGCTTCGCGGTCGCGCTGGTCCGACGCGACCTGGCCGACCAGCAGCAGCATCGGCGTCGAGTCCTGGAACGCGGTGTGCAGGCCGATCGCGGCGTTGCTCGCGCCCGGCCCCCGCGTCACGAAGCAGACACTCGGCCTGCCGGTGAGCTTGCCTTGCGCGTCGGCCATGAAGCTGGCGCCGCCCTCGTGCCGGCAGGCGACGAAGCGGATGCGCTCGCGATGGGCGTGGAAGCCGTCGAGCGCGGCGAGGTAGCTCTCGCCCGGCACGCCGAACACGGTGTCGACGCCCTGGGCGACGAGCGCCTCGATGAGTGCATGGCCGGCCGGTCGCGCGGCGACGGCGGAAGTGGAATCGCTCATCGCCCGAAGTGTGCCTCGCCGGGTTCCGGGTTACCCCCGATGTCTTAATTCACCGTTTGGTGAATTATCGGACCATGCCGCGCTCCGCTGCCGCCGCCGTCGCTCCGGTGATGAAGCTCGTCGAGCCTCCCCGCTCGCGCGACTCCGACCGCACCCGGCAGCAGATCCTGCGGGCGGCCATGGGCGAGTTCGCCGGCAACGGTTTCGGCGGCGCCCGCATCGACGCGATCGCCAGGAGCGCCGGCGTCGACAAGAAGCTCCTCTACTACTACTTCGAGGCGAAGGACAAGCTCTTCCTCGCCGTGCTCGAGCAGACCTACGCCGACATCCGCGACGCCGAACGCACCCTGCATCTCGAGGCCGCTGCGCCGCGCGACGCGATCCGTTCGCTCGTCGTCTTCACCTGGAAGCACTACCTCGCCCACCCCGAATTCCTGGCCCTCCTCAACAGCGAGAACATGCACCGCGCCAGCCATCTCAAGGGGTCGCGGCGGATCCGGCAGATGAACTCGCCGCTGATCGAGGTCCTGGCATCGGTCCTCGACCGCGGCGCGCGCGACGGCAGCGTCCGCCCCGGCGTCGACGCGATGCAGCTCTACGTCTCGATCGCCGCGCTGGCCTACTTCTACCTGTCGAACGCGCACACCCTCGGCGCGGTCTTCGGCCGCGACCTGATGCTCGGTGCCGCACGCGGCGCCCGCCTCGACCACATGTGCGACGTGATCGACCGCTACGTCGCCGCCTGATTCCCGCCCACGACCCCGACCCGACCCGTTCCAACAAGGAGACAACATGACCGTCCGCATCCCGACCCGTCGCGCCGCGCTCGCCACCGCCGCCCTCCTCGCCCTCGGCGGCCTTTCGACGGGCGCGCTGGCGCAGAACTGGAAGCCCACCCGCCCGATCAACCTTATCGTGCCGTGGGCGCCGGGCGGCTCGACCGACCAGATCACGCGCGTCACCGCGGCCGAGCTCGAGAAGGCCCTCGGGCAGACGATCGTCATCGTCAACCAGCCGGGTGCCTCGGGCTCGATCGGCACCAAGAGCGCATGGGACGCGCCGAAGGACGGCTACACCTGGACGGCAGGCGCTGCGCAGGATCTCGGCACCTACCAGACGCTCGGCTCGCTCGCCGTGCCGATCAAGGACTGGAACCTGTTCCTGTCGGTCGCCAACATCCAGGTCATCGGCGTCAACCCCGCGACGCCGTACCAGAACGCCAAGCAGCTGCTCGACGCGATGAAGGCGAAGCCGAACATGATCCCGGTCGCGACGGCCGGCGTCACCTCGGCCGGCCACAACGCCATGGAGCTCATCGCCAAGGCGACCGGCGTCACCTATCGCCACGTGACGTACGACGGCGGCAATCCAGCGGTGGTCGCGACGGTCGCCG